>JAYTSH010000481.1:0-5798 GCA_043745755.1 Cellulomonas sp.
CGCCTGCCGTTCACGCTCACCGACGGCCAGCGGGCCGTCGGCGCCGAGCTCGAGGTCGAGCTCGCAGCCGCGCACCCGATGCAACGGCTGCTGCAGGGCGAGGTCGGCTCAGGCAAGACCGTCGTGGCGCTCCGGGCGATGCTCCAGGTCGTCGACGCGCGCGGCCAGGCTGCGCTGCTGGCCCCGACCGAGGTGCTGGCGGCGCAGCACCTGCGCACGCTGCGTGCTCTGCTGGGCGACCTCGCGGAGGGTGGGTTCCTCGGCGGCGACGACCTGAGCACGCGCGTCGCACTGATCACGGGCTCGCAGGGTGCGTCGGCGCGACGCGAGAACCTGCTCGACGCGGCCAGCGGGCGCGCGGGCATCGTCGTGGGGACGCACGCGCTGCTCTCGGAGACGGTGCAGTTCGCTGACCTCGGGCTCGTGGTCGTCGACGAGCAGCACCGGTTCGGCGTCGAGCAGCGCGACACGCTGCGCGCCAAGGCCGCCCAGACCCCGCACCTTCTCGTCATGACCGCGACCCCGATCCCGCGCACCGTCGCGATGACGGTCTTCGGAGACCTCGAGACCTCGACACTCTCGGAGATCCCGGCGGGCCGCAGCGGCGTCACGACGGTCGTGGTGCCCGCCGACAACGCGACCTGGGTGGCCCGGACGTGGCAACGCGTGCGGGAGGAGGTCGACAACGGCGGCCGCGCCTTCGTCGTGTGCCCGCGGATCGACCCGGACGACGAGCAGACGGGTTCCCGCCGCCGCACCGCTTCGAGCCGGGGCGCAGCGGACGACGACGGCGCCGACCTGCTCTCGTGGGATGCGACCACGACGCCCGCCGACGGCCCGGACACCGACGAGCCGCGCATCGACGAGCCGGGTATCGACGGGCTGGGCGTAGACGGCCTGGGAATCGACGCGGGGGCGCCGGCGCGTCGACCCTTGCGCGCGGTGCTTGAGGTCGCCGACGAGCTGCGCGCGCTGCCGGTGCTCGCCGGCATCGAGATCGGGACGCTGCACGGGCGCATGGCGGCCGACGAGAAGGACCGGGTGCTCGCGGACTTCACGACGGGTCGCGTGCCCGTCCTGGTGTCGACCACGGTGATCGAGGTCGGGGTGGACGTCACAGACGCGACGGCGATGGTCGTCCTCGATGCCGACCGGTTCGGCATCTCGCAGCTGCACCAGCTGCGCGGCCGGGTCGGGCGCGGCGCGGCTCCCGGGCTGTGCCTCCTCGTCGCCGACGCGCCCGACGGCAGCCCGGCCGCAGCGCGCCTCGCCACGCTGGCCGCGACCACCGACGGGTTCGAGCTCGCCGCCGTCGACCTCGAGCTGCGCCGCGAGGGCGACGTCCTCGGCGCCGCGCAGTCGGGCGGGGCGAGCTCGCTGCGCCTGCTGCGAGTGGCTCGGGACGGCGCGGTCATCGAGCGAGCCAGGGCCGACGCGCGCGAGGTCGTCGGGGCGGATCCGGACCTCGGTGAGCACCCGGTGCTGCGCGCTGCGATCGACCGGTTGCTGGTCGGTGAGCGTGAGGAGTTCCTCGACCGCGCGTGACGCGGGCCCAGTGGGGATGCGTACGCTGTCGGGCGTGTCGAAGACCCCCGCCATCCGGGCCAAAGATCTCCTCGTCGGATACGGCGGCGAGCCAGTGTGCGCGCCCGTGTCGTTCACGCTCGCGCCCGGGCGGGTGATCGCACTCGTGGGCGCCAACGGCTCGGGCAAGTCCACCGTGCTGCGCGCCGTGCTCGGGCTGCTCGAGCCCGCCGGCGGCTCGGTCGAGGTGTTCGGGGCAGCCGTCGACGAGCGCGAGGTCGGCTTCCGCACCGCGGTCGCAAGCGTGCTCGACGACGACGCGTACTTCCCGGCGCTCACTGTCGCCGAGCACCTGTACCTGACAGCGCGCGGTCACGGAGTGCACGATGCCCAGACCGTCGTCGACGAGGTGCTCGAGGAGTTCGGCCTTACCGAGCACGGCACGTCGCTGCCGGTTGCCCTGTCGTCCGGGCAGCGCCGCCGGCTGCTGCTGGCCGCCGGATTCGTCCGCCCGCGGGCCCTGCTCGTGCTCGACGAGCCCGAGCAGCGCCTCGACCTGCGCATGCGCCTGCGCCTCGCGGAACGGCTCCTCGCGGAGAAGGCGTCCGGCGGGGCTGTGCTGCTCGCGACCCACGACCCGGCGTTGCTGCGGGCGGTCGCCGACCGCGCCGTGCTGGTCGCCGACGACGTGTCGCGCCTCCTGAGCGCCGAGGAGGCCGCAGTGGCGATCGAGCAGGGGCCGCGATGAGCGAGGATGCGGGGCTCGCGGACGAGATCGGGGTGCCGGGCGCCGACACCGTGCTCGTCGGCCCCGCGGCGACCGGGTCGTTCCCGACGGGCCGCTCGATCCGTCGCTACACCGCCGCCGCGACGAACCTGCGCAGCGGCGCCAGCGTCGGGGAGCTGCTCGGTGACGTGTACTACGTCGTCATCACGACGGCGATCGGCATCGGGATGGCGCTCGGCATCGCGGGCCAGCTGCGCGCCTCGTTGCCCGCCGGAGAGCAGGCCACCGCTGGCACGAGCAGCCTGAGCCTCCCCGGGCTCGTCGTGGTGCTCGTGGTCGGGCTCGCGGGGGTGCTGCTCTCCCTGGCGGGTCGGCTCGGTCCCGTCGGCTCGGCGGCCGCCGAGGCGACGTGGTGGCTCGGCCTCCCGGTCGACCGACGCGGGTTGCTGCGGCCGTCCGCACGTCGACTGCCGCTGCTGGCGGCGGTCGTCGGCGCGGTCGTCGTCGGCGTCCTCGACGGCGGCCTGCTCGGCGAGCACCACGGCGGGCAGGTCGTCGTGTCGGCGATGGTTGCCGCGCTGGGGTCCGCCGCGCTCGTCCTCGCTGCGAGCCTTGCGCAGACCTTCGACGTGCGGCGAGGTGCGACGTCGCTCGTGGGTGACCTCGTGCTGGCTGCCGCGCCGGTCCTCGCCGTCGTCGGTGTGGTGCTCGGCTGGCACCCCGGGGGACTCCCCGCCGTCCCGATCTGGTCGGTCGCTGTCCTTGCCCTCGTGGTCGCCGGCCTCGCCTTCGTCGTCGACCGCCGACTCGACGACGTCCCGTCGCGGTCGTTGCGTGTGAGCGGGTCCGTCGCGAGCCAGGCCGCGGGCGCGGTCGTGTCGATGGACTCGCGCGAGCTCGGTCGCGCGCTCACCGACAGCGCGGCGGCGCCGCGACGGCGCCGGTCGGCCCGGTTCGGGCTCGTGCGGGGTCCGGTGTCGGCGCTGGTCTCCGCCGATGCGACGGTGCTGCTCCGCTCCCTACGGCACCTCGTCCAGATCGTGGTCGCAGCGCTCGTGCCAGTTCTCGTCGGGGTCGTCCCCCAGCTCGCCGGCCGCCTCGGCTTCGCGATCACCCTGGTCGTCGCCGGATCGGTGGCCATGACGGCGACGGGGGAGGGCGCGCGGCGTGCCGAGATGGCGCCCGTGCTCGACCGGTTGCTGCCGCTTGCGGCCCGCGAGGTGCGCCGGCTGCGCATGGTCGTGCCGGGCGCCGTCATGCTCGTGTGGTCACTCGTCGCGTTCGGCGCAGTGGGGGCCTGGGCGGGCGATCTGGCGTCGTGGCTCACGCTCGGTGTGGTCTCGACGCCCGTCTGGGCCGGTGCGGCTGTGCGGGCCGCCTATCGCCCTGCCCCTGACTGGGGTGGCGCCCTCGTCTCGACGCCGATGGGCGCCCTGCCCGCGGGCGTCACGCTGGTGCTCGCGCGCGGACCAGACGTCGTGGTGCTCGGACTTGTCCCTGTCCTCATCGCGGTTGCGCTCGGCCACGTGCCGTCCGCGGTCGTCATCGCGCAGGTCGCGGTCAGCGCGATCGTCTTCGCAGTGTGCTCGAGCACGAGCACGAAGTCGATGATGGAGCGTATGACCGACGCGTCCGGGACGCCGGCGCCGGGTGCGGCGGCCGCCGCGACCGGACCCCAGAGCCGGCGATGACCCGGATCGTCGCAGGCTCCGCTGGCGGTCGCACGCTCCACGTTCCTCCGACGGGCACCCGACCCACGAGCGACCGAGTCCGCGAGTCGCTGTTCTCGCGGCTCGAGCACCTCGGCGCCCTCTCACGCGCGCGCGTCCTCGACCTGTACGCGGGGTCGGGTGCGCTGGGTCTCGAGGCTGCAAGCCGCGGTGCGGCGTTCGTCACGCTCGTCGAGTCAACCCGGGTAGCGGCCGACGTGTGCCGACGCAACGTGACCACGCTGGGGTTCGGGGACACCGTGACGGTCGCTGTCGAACTCGTCGAGCGCTTCGTCACGCGCCCGGTCGTCGCGCCCTGGGACCTCGTGCTGGTCGATCCGCCCTACGACGTCCCGGACGACGAGCTCGCGGCGATGCTGGTCCATGTGGCGGGTGCGCTAGCGGCCGACGCGGTGCTCGTCGTCGAGCGCTCGACGCGCAGCCCTGAGCCAACCTGGCCCGCGGGCGTCGAACGCTTCGACGACCGGACCTACGGTGAGACGCGCGTGTGGTTCGCGCAGCCCGAGCGCGCCCTCGCGTAGGTTGGTTGCTGTGAGCACAGCCGTCTGCCCGGGGTCCTTCGACCCAATCACGCTCGGCCACATCGACATCGTGCGGCGTGCCGCGTCGCTGTTCGACGAGGTCGTCGTCGGCGTCGCCCGGAACTCGTCCAAGGCGGCCCTGCTGGGTGTCGACGTCCGCGTCGAGCTCGCACGTGCGGCGCTCGCGGACGTCCCCGGCGTCCGTGTCGAGCAGGTGACAGGTCTGCTTGCCGAGTTCGTCCGCTCGGTCGGCGCGGTGGCGATCGTCAAAGGGCTGCGCGGTGGAGCCGACTTCGATGCCGAGCTGCCCATGGCACTCATGAACCGCCGCCTGACGGGCGTGGAGACGGTCTTCCTCGCCGGTGACCAGGCGCTAGCGCACATCGCATCGTCCCTGGTCAAGGACGTGGCGAGGTTCGGGGGCGACATCGATGACCTCGTCCCGCCCGGCGTCGGACAGGTCGTGCGTGACGCGCTGGGCAACCGCCCGGCCGGGGGAGGGAGCAGGGCATGAGCAAGGACAGCTACAGCGACGGAACAGACGACGACCTCGACCGGACGCGTCCAGAGGGACTCACGGGCATCCTGGACGCCCTCTCGACCGCGATCTCGACGGCCCGCGCGATGCCGATGTCGTCCTCGGTGCTGGTCAATCGTGCGGAGATGCTCGACCTTGTCAACCAGGCGCGCGACGCCCTGCCGACCCAGCTGGGCCGCGCCGACGAGCTGCTCGCGGACGCCGACTCGGCGCGCGCGGCCGCTCAGGCCGAGGCCGAGGCCGTGCTCGCGCGCGCCCGCCAGCGCGCCTCGGAGCTCGTGGACACCGAGGCCGTGGTCGTCGCCGCGCGCGAGCGTGCGGTGGAGGTCGTGCGCGAGGCCGAGGTGACGGCCGAAGGTCTTCGCCGCGACGCCGACGACTACTGCGACCGTCGACTCGCCGATTTCGAGATCGACCTCGGCAAGCTGCTCAGCCAGGTGCAGGGCGGGCGGGCCCGGCTCGCCGACCGCCTCAGCGGTCCGGGCGAGGGCTGACGGTCCGCACCCTCAGACGGCTTCCTTCTGGACGCGGGGCGCGGAACGCCCGCGGACGGGTTCGGTGGCGCCTCGCCGTTTGGGCAGGTGGCCCCTTGTGCCGTAGGCTTCACCGTTGGTCCTGCCGGTCGTGGCGTGACCGAGACCTGATGATGGGAACCTGGAAAGTGCAGCGCGCGCCTCACCTCGATCCCCGTTCGCCCCTCGTGCTCGATACCCATGAGCTCGGTCGACGTCCGGGATCGATGCGGACGGTGCAGCGCA
>JAYTSH010000482.1:0-6821 GCA_043745755.1 Cellulomonas sp.
GAGTCTAGGTCTGCCTCCGGCTGCGTCAACCGTTGAGGCTGCGCCCGGACGGGCTCGGCGCGAACGGCCTCGACGTGGTGGTCAGTCGCGCGCCTGCCACGTGCAGATGCAGACCTCGTTCCCCTCCGCATCGGCGAGGGTCCAGAAGGCGGGCGCCCGACGGTCGCTGACCAGATGGCCACCGGCGGAGATCGCGGCTGCGATGCGTTGCTCCGCGATGTCGTGCGGGAGTTGGAGGTCGAAGTGGATGCGGTTGCGCTGAGAGCGCGGGGCGTCCATCTGCTGGAACCACACGGACGGCCCGAGGCCCGCGGGGTCGACGAGCGAGGGTGCGGGGTCGTCGGGGCTCGGGACGTTCTCGCACCTGTACGCCAGAACGGTCTGCCAGAACGGGTAGACGCCCGGGATGTCGAGTGCGTCAATCGCGATCTCGAGCGTTCCCAGGGCCGCGACGTCCGACGCGAGCCCGAGCTCGTCGGCGATCGCGGTGATGGCCGCGGCCAGCGACACGTCGCTGCTCGTCAGGCCGGCGACCTCGTGGGTGCTCACCGCCACGTGGACGGACGGGTAGGTCAGGTGAATGTCCGGATGGTGCCCGGCGATCTCGGCGGCAGCGCCGATCCGCTTCGTCAGCTCGAGGCCGCGCTCGAACGAGCCCGTGCGGAACGACGCGTCCAGGCGGTTCAACAGGACGCGCCAGTGCCTGGCGTCGACCTGGTCGGTGGCCTGCGAGGAAGTCAGCCTTGTCGTCATGGTTCTCAGGGTGGCACCAGTCACCGACATGTGCGCGGCTGCGTCCCAACCGGCTTGCAGTTGACGTAGCGTCAACTTGTAGCGTCGGATCTCGACGGCGGGCCGACCGCCGTCGGACGTGGAGGTGGGCCAGGTGCTGGACGAGGAGTGGACCATCGGCGACGTCGCACGGCTCTCTGGCGTCACGTCACGCACGCTGCGGCACTACGACAGCATCGGGCTCCTGACGCCCGTCGGGACTGCTCCCGGTGGTCGCCGGCTCTACGGCCGCGACGAGCTCGTGCGGCTCCAGCAGATCCTCGTCCTGCGCGAGCTGGGCGTCGACCTGCCGTCGATCGGTCGCGTCGTGCGATCCGGCGACGACCGTCGCACGCAGCTCCAGGTGCTGCGGCGGCACCACGAACGGCTGGTCGCGGAGCGTGAACGCTACGACCGGCTCGCAGCGACAGTCGCCACCACCATGCGATCTCTGGACGGAGGACGAACCATGGAGGCGAAAGACCTGTACGCAGGCTTCGACAACAGCGAGTACGAGGTCGAGGCGCGCGAGCGCTGGGGCATCGAGGCGGTCGACCGGGGCGTATCGGCGTGGGCTCGGCTCGGCGTGGACGGCCAGGCAGCGCACCACGCGGAGGCCACGGAGATGGGCGAGTCACTCGCGGCCTACCTGGCCGAGGGGCTCGCTGCCGACACCCCCCGCGTTCAGGCGCTCGTCGCTCGGCACCATGCGCAGATCGCCGTGTTCTGGACCCCGAACCGCGAGTCGTACACCGGCCTGGGCCAGATGTACGTCGACGACGCTCGCTTCACCGCGACGTACAACGCCTTCGCACCGGGTCTCGCGCGGTACCTGCGCGACGCGATCGCCGTGTTCGCCGCGGCCAATTTCGCCTGACCGCCGGCCACCGCCCGGGACCGGTCCGCAGGACCAACGGCCCACGCAACGCTGGCCATTGCGCGGAACGCTTGGCGGTACCTGGTCGCGCCGATCCGCAACCTGGTACCCCCACCGGGGCGTTCTCCGACCGCTCGACACGACTGGAGGGCGCCCCGGCCCCATGTCCAGGCAACCCATGCGGGGACTGGCGCTGCGACCCGTCGGCGCTGGTCGGCCAGGTCCGGGCGAGCTGGCAGGTCCCGCCACGGTGCGACGTCTAGCCGAGCTGAGCTGCCCGGAACTCGTCCTCGAGCAGACCCATCGCGATCACGTCGCACCACCGCTCGCCGTCGCGGGCGGCATCGCGCAACCGTCCCTCGACCCGAAAGCCGATGTTCTCGTAGATCGCGCGCGCCCTCGTGTTGATGCTCAGCACGTCGAGGCCGACACGGTGCAACCCGATGCCGTCGAACGCCAGGCCGAGGACGAGCGCGATCGCCTCCGTGCCGTACCCGCGACCACGGTACGCGGGCCGCATGACCAGGCGGATGTTCGCACTGCTCACGACGTCGTCGATCTCTTTGAGCACGATCTCACCGAGGTACTCGTCCGAGCCGTTCGCCGTCACGGCCAGGTCGACGCGGCTGTCCCGGGCCGAGACCCCCGCGCACCACGCGTCGATCTCCGCTCGGGTGAAGGCAGCGGTCGTCCCCGTCAGGCGGTTGCTCTGCGGGTCCTGGACCATCTCCCACATCGCGTCGGCATCTGTCGCGCGCACCGGCCGGAGCCGGATCATCTCGCCCTCGAGCGTCGGCTTCTCCATCGATCAGCCCTTCTGGTCGTTGCCACCTCGGCGCGAGCCTAGAGACCGCCTATGACCATCGTGTAACGCATCGCTCACCGCACACGGCGCCGTGACCGCGCGCCGACACCTCACGCCGGCGTGACACGCCCCAGCACGAGCTCCCGGACGCGCCCTGCGTCGGCCTGTCCGCGGGTGGTCTGCATGACCGCGCCGATGATCGCTCCGACCGGCCCGAGATTGCCGGCACGGATCTTCTCGGCGATGTCGGGCTGCGCGGCGAGCGCGGCGTCGATCGCGGCAAGCAGCGGACCGTCGTCGGACACGACCTCGAGCCCTCGTGCGACGAGGACCTGCTCGGGACCGCCCTCACCCGCGAGCACACCCTCGAGGACCTGCCTTGCGAGCTTGTCGTTGATACGCCCCGCATCGACGAGCGACTGCAGCTCGCCGACCTGGGTCGGGGTGATCGCCAGGTCCGACAGCTCGACGTCCAGCTGCTTGGCCGTCCGGGCCAGCTCACCCATCCACCACTTGCGCGCGGCGGCCGGGCTCGCGCCTGCCGCGACGGTCGAGGCGATGATGTCGATCGCTGACGCGTTGATGACATCGCGCATCTCGGCGTCGGCGAAGCCCCAGTCGCTCTGCAGCCGGCGGCGACGCACCGCGGGCATCTCCGGCAGCGCGGCGCGGATCTGCTCGACCCACGCGCGGTCAGGCGAGACCGGCGCGAGGTCCGGCTCCGGGAAGTAGCGGTAGTCGTCCGAGTCGGACTTGATGCGACCGGCCGTCGTGATGCCGGTGTCCTCGTGCCAGTGCCGGGTCTCCTGGGTGATCGAGCCGCCCGCATCGAGGATCGCGGCCTGCCGCGAGATCTCGTAGCGCACCGCGCGCTCGACCGAACGGAACGAGTTGACATTCTTCGTCTCCGTGCGTGTACCGAGCGGCGAGTCGGACGTCGCCCGCAGAGACAGGTTGACGTCCGCCCGCACGTTGCCGCGCTCCATGCGCGCCTCGGAGACGTCGAGCGCACGGAAGATGTCCCGCAGCGTCTGCACGTAGGCGCGCGCGACCTCTGGCGCTCGCGTCCCGGCGCCGGTGATCGGCCGGGTGACGACCTCGACGAGCGGGATTCCCGCACGGTTGTAGTCGATCAGCGAGTACTCGGCGCCCTGGATGCGCCCGGAGGAGCCGCCGACATGGGTGTTCTTGCCGGCGTCCTCCTCCATGTGAGCGCGCTCGATCTCGACGCGGAAGACGGCGCCGTCGTCGAGCTCGACGTCGAGCCACCCGTCATAGGCGATCGGCTCGTCGAACTGGGACGTCTGGAAGTTCTTCGGGACGTCCGGGTAGAAGTAGTTCTTGCGCGCGAACCGGCACGTCTCGGCGATGGAGCAGTTGAGTGCGAGCCCGATGCGGATCGCGTACTCGACGGCGGTGCCGTTGACGACCGGGAGTGCTCCCGGCAGGCCCAGGGACACCGGGGAGACCGCAGTGTTGGGCTCGTCGCCGAACACCGCGATCGACGGGCAGAACATCTTGGTGCGCGTGCCCAGCTCGACGTGCACCTCGATGCCGAAGACCGGGTCGTAGCGTGCCACCGCGTCGTCGTAGTCGACCAGGTCGACCTCGCGCGTGCCGTTCGTCGTCGTCACTGTGCCACCTCCAGCTCGGGGGCCTTGGCGAGGATGGGTCCGCCCCACTGCGCCTCGAGCAGCGCTTCGAGCGCCGCCCCCACGCGGTACAGCCGGTCATCGGCCTTCGCCGGCGCGAGGACCTGGAACCCGACCGGCAGGCCGTCGTCCGACAATCCGTTCGGCACCGACAGGCCCGGGATCCCCGCGAGGTTCGCGGGGATCGTCGCGACGTCGTTGAGGTACATCGCGAGCGGGTCGTCGAGCTTCTCGCCGATCTTGAAGGCCGTGGTCGGCGCCGTCGGTGAGACGAGGACGTCCGCCTGCGCAAAAGCGGCCGCGAAATCGCGCTGGATCAACGTGCGCACCTTCTGAGCGCTACCGTAGTACGCATCGTAATACCCAGCCGACAGGGCATAGGTGCCGAGGATGATCCGGCGCTTGACCTCGTCGCCGAAGCCCGCGCCGCGAGTCGCGCCCATGACGCTCTCGGCCGTGACCTTCCCCTCCGACGGCTCGACGCGCAGGCCGAACCGCATCCCGTCGAACTTCGCGAGGTTGCTCGACGCCTCGCTCGGGAGGATCAGGTAGTAGGCGCCCAGGGCGTACTTGAAGTGCGGGCACGACACCTCGATGATCTCGGCGCCGGCAGCGCGCAGCACCTCGAGCGACTCGGTGAAGCGAGCGCTCACGCCGGCCTGGTACCCCTCGCCCGTGAGCTCGGTGATGACGCCGACGCGCAGGCCCGTCAGGTCACCAGTGCGCCCCTGGCGCGCTGCGGCGACGAGCCCCGGCAACGGCTCGTCGATCGAGGTCGAGTCGCGCGGGTCATGGCCCCCGATGAGCTCGTGCAGCATTGCCGAGTCGAGGACCGTCCGAGTCACCGGACCTGCCTGGTCGAGGCTCGACGCGAGCGCGATGAGGCCGTAGCGCGACACGCTGCCGTAGGTCGGCTTGACGCCGACGGTGCCGGTCACGGCCGCTGGCTGACGGATCGAACCGCCGGTGTCCGTGCCGATCGCCAGTGGGGCCTCGTAGGCGGCGACCGCAGCTGCGGACCCACCACCGGAACCACCAGGGATCCGGTCGAGGTCCCAGGGGTTGTGAGTGTTGCCGTACGCGGAGTGCTCGGTGCTCGACCCCATGGCGAACTCGTCCATGTTGGTCTTACCGAGGATCGGCAGGCCGGCCGCCCTGATCCGCGTAGTGATCGTCGCGTCGTACGGCGGGATCCAGCCCTCGAGGATCTTCGAGCCGGCGGTCGTCGGCATCCCCTTCGTCACGACGATGTCCTTGACCGCGATGGGCACGCCAGCGAGCGCGTGGAGCTTCTCGCCGGCGGCACGTCGGACGTCGATGTCGCGCGCCGTCGCGAGCGCCTCTGCGCCATTGACGAACAGGAACGAGTGCAGCGCGGGCTCGACGGCGGCGATGCGGTCGAGGTGGGCCTGGGTTGCCTCGACGCTCGACACCTCGCGCGAGGTCAGCCGCTCCGCCAGATCGGCGGCGGTGAGCCGCGTGAGGTCGGTCATCAGTCCTCCTCCAGGATCTGCGGGACGAGGAACTTGCCCTCCATCGCCGCGGGGGCACCGGCGAGCACGTCGGCCACGAGCAGCGACGGCTCGGGGACGTCCGCGCGGAACACGTTCGTCAGCGGGAGCGGGTGGCTGGTGGCGGGCACGTCGGCGGTCGCGACCTGGCTGACGCTCGCCACGGCGTCGACGATCACGCGGAGCTCGCCAGCGAGTCGATCGAGCTCCGCAGGTGTCAGGTCGATCCGGGCCAGGGCTGCCACGCGCGCGACCTCGTCGCGAGAGAGGGTGGACATGCTCCGAAGTCTAGGCCGTGGCGCAGGGGTCGTCAGGCGCGTCGGCCCGTCAGACGTCGCGGGCCGCGGTCGGCCGGACAAGCGGCGCTAGTCCGGGCGGTCGAGGGCTGCACCGACGAGCGCGAGCAGCGCATCCGCGTACGCGTCTGCCGCTGCCGACGCCGTGAAGACCTGGTGCGCCCGTCCCGCCAGCTCGATGACGACCTCGTACCCCTCGGCCGTGCGGGCGAGGCGACGGAACGTCCCGCCGAGCAGCTCACGGAGCTGATCCTCGCCAGGCAGCCAGAGGGCGTCCTCCTGAGCGACGGAGTCGAGCGCCCACTCGGTCGTGCCGTTGAACCCGAGGACCGTTCCGGTCGAGAACTTGTGGGGCTCGATCATCATGTCGCTGATCGTGTAGACCTCGTCGTCGAGCCCGGTGCGCCGGATCACGAAACGGTCCCCGGAGCGCGGGTGCCAGCGCAGGCCAGCGAACCGGAGCCGGTCGGCGCGGTCGGAGGAGATCATGGGGCCAGTATCGGCCGGAACGCGCGAGGCGGCATCCGACGACACGAGCCGCCGAGGCGCCCTGGCGGCCCGTCCTCCTGCGCACGACGGTCGGGGCCGGTGGAGCCCGGCCGGGAACGTCAGTCGGCCAGCTCCATGTAGTGGTACGAGTCGGCCGGCAGGAAGCCAAGGCGTTCATAGACCGTGATGGCCGCCGAGTTGGCGTGCTCAACCTGGAGGAATCCGCGTCGGGCTCCGCGCCGGTCGGCCTCGCGGGCGGCGGCGGCCGTCAGCATGCTCGCAAGCCCCCGCCGCCGGGCCTCTGCGGGTACCGCCAGGCAGGCCAGCGCGACCCAGTCGTTCGCGAACGCTGCCCGGATGACGCCGACGGCCGCTCGGTCGCGTGGCGCGCTGTCGGCACCGGCCGCTCCGGACCACCCG
>JAYTSH010000483.1:0-2897 GCA_043745755.1 Cellulomonas sp.
ACCCGCAGCGACAAGACCGCCCGCAGCTACCTCGCCGGCGTCACCTTCGCCGCCGCCCTGATCTGGATCAAATCACGGTTTAGCAACAGGTCCTAGTGGGACGCGCGTGCGGTCCAGCGGTCGCCGACGCGGTCCACGACGAGGTCGAGGCCGAAGGCCCCGGACAGGTTCTGCGCGGTCAGCGTCTCGTCGAGGGGCCCGGCGGCGTGCTCGCGGCCCGCGCGCAGCAGCAGCAGGTGGGTGAAGCCCGGGGGGATCTCCTCGACGTGGTGCGTGACGAGGACGAGCACCGGCGACCGGCGGTCCCCGGCCAGCTCCGCGAGAGCGCCGACCAGCTCCTCGCGCCCGGCGAGGTCGAGCCCTGCGGCCGGCTCGTCGAGCAGCAGCAGCTCGGGGTCACTCATGAGCGCGCGGGCGATCTGCGCACGCTTGCGCTCTCCCTCGCTCAGGGTCCCGAACCTGCGCTCGGCCAGGTCAGTCACACCGAAGGCCGCCATGAGGTCGGCAGCGCGCGTCTCATCGGGCTCCTCGTACGCCTCGCGCCAGCGGCCGGTCACCCCGTACGCGGCGGTGAGGATCACGTCGCGCACGGACTCCCCCGGCGGGATCCGGTCGGCAAGGGACGAGCTCGACAGGCCGATCCGGGTTCGCAGCTCGAAGACGTCGACGCGGCCGAGCCGGGAGCCCAGGAGATCGGCCGTGCCCGACGACGGTTGCATGCGCCCGGCAGCGACCTGGAGAAGCGTCGTCTTGCCGGCGCCGTTCGGGCCGAGCACAACCCAGCGCTCCCCCTCGCCTACGTGCCACGTGAGTCCGTCGAGGATGGCGGCGGGCCCTCGCCGGATGGTCACGCCCTGCAGGTCGAGCACGTCGGTCATGGGCACAGACCCTAGCCGCAGCGGGCCGAAGCGGTCCGGCCACGACGCGCGTCGTAGTTTGGAGCCATGGACGTCCCCGACCTCGACCTGCCACGGTCGGTCGCGCTCGCGCTGTGGCTCCAGGACCTCGGCCCGGCGAGCGCAGCCGACCTTGCGCCCGTCGCCCGGCTCGTCGCCGCCGTGCAGAGCGACGACGAGCCGCACACCGTCGCCTCGGCGCCCGACACGGCCCTGCTCGGATCGACCCTCACCGAGCTAGTGACCGCCTGGATGGTCGGCACGCGCACTGCCGCGGCTGTCCTGCCCGCACCGGGCGACCCCGCTGGCGTCCCGGGCGTCATCGGGCATCTCGCGGCCGCGGCCGGCGAGTGCGTGCTCGTGGCGACCGGGACGGGGTCATACGCGGCGATCCCCACGGTCGAGGAGTTCGGGAGCGTGTACGAGCCGGGCCACCTGGTGCACTGGGAGGTCTCGAGCGTCCCCGAGTGGCAGACGCGACTCATCGGCCAGGTCGGCTCACTCGCCGACGCGGAGCGGGACCTGCGCGCTGCGCTCACGCAGGCGACGCGCGCACTCGCCGCCCTCGACGTCGCCCGCTGGCGGCCCGACGCGGCCGAGGCGATCGCCTCGCTGCGCAGCGACGGGAACCCGGGGTGGCGCCTACCCCGAGGGATCGACGGGCGTCGCGTGCGTGTGCTGGCGAGCGCCGCACGCCTGCGGGCAATCGTGGCGCTGGCGACCGCGGACGACGGCGGCGCGGTCAACCTGTGGCAGGCGGACCAGCGCTCGACGGCACTGCGTGAGGTCGACCGGGCCGCGCGCCGGGCCATGTCAGCCGCGACTCTGCCCGCTCCCGACCCCGGAGCACGCGGCGGGTCGAGCGCCTAGCCCCCGAGCACCGACCGGTAGACCTCGAGCGTCCGCTGGCCGATCGCGTCCCACGAGAAGTGGTCCTCGACGCGGCGCCGGGCCGCCACCCCCATGGCCGCAGCGCGTGCGGGGTCGGTCGACAGCTCGATGAGCGCGGTCGCGAGGTCGTCGACGAAGGCGTCGGGGTCGAGCGGCGTGCCGGTGCCGTCCTGCACCTGGTCGATGGGCACGAGCAGCCCGGTCACGCCGTCGTCCACGACCTCGGGTATCCCACCCGTCGCGGAGCCCACGACCGGCAGGCCGACCGCCATGGCCTCGAGGTTGACGATGCCCAGCGGCTCGTACACGGACGGGCAGGCGAACACGGTGCCGCTCGCGAGGACTGCGATGAGGTCCTCACGCGGCAGCATGCGCTCGATCCACACGACGCCGTCGCGCCGCGTGCGGAGCTCGTCGACGAGCGCCGTGACCTCGGCGGCGATCGCCGGGGTGTCGGGCGCTCCGGCGCACAGGACGAGCTGGACCTCGGCCGGCAGCTGCTCGGCGGCGCGCAAGAAGTAGGGCAGGCCCTTCTGCCGCGTGATGCGGCCGACGAACACCACGGACGGCCGGTCCGGGTCGATGCCGAGCCCGCGGACGACGGCGTCGGCGTGCGCGAGCGCGGCCTCGCCGGTCGGACGCCGCCACCCGTCGAGGTCGATGCCGTTGTGCACGACGTGCACGCGCTCGGGGTCGACCGACGGATAGCTGCGAAGGATGTCGGTCCGCATGCCGGCGCTCACTGCGATGACTCCGGCGGCACCCTCGTACGCCGTCTTCTCGGCCCAGCTCGACAAGGCGTAGCCACCGCCGAGCTGCTCGGCCTTCCACGGCCGCAACGGCTCGAGGCTGTGCGCCGAGACGACGTGCGGGATGCCGTGCAGCATCCCAGCGAGGTGGCCGCCGAGGTTCGCGTACCAGGTGTGCGAGTGCACAAGGTCCGTGCCGGACACCCCGTCGGCCATCAGCAGGTCCACGCCGAACGTCGCGAGCGCAGCGTTGGCGCCGCTGAGCGTGCCGGGGACGTCGTAGCCCGTCACGCCGACCTCGTCGCGCGGGCCGTCGAAGCAGTGCACGCGGACGTCGATGCTGCGGCGCAGCACCGCGGCG
>JAYTSH010000484.1:0-5327 GCA_043745755.1 Cellulomonas sp.
GTCGAGGCGTAGAGGACACCGACGAGCAGCGGGCCGACGGCCGCGATCGCGTAGCCCACCCCCTGCGTGAAGCCCGAGAGCGAGACCGCACCGGCCGACGTGCGGGTCCGCAGGTTGATCAGCGTGAGCAGCAGCGGGAAGGTGCCCGGACCGAGCCCGATCAGCACCATCCAGAGCCCCACCGCGGCCCTCGGGGCGAGCAGGAGCCCGCTGTAGCCCACGACGAAGCAGCCGACGAAGGTCGTGGCGACCCAGAACGGGTTGCGCAGCCGGGTCGCGAGGAGCGGCACGCCGAGCGACGCGGGCAGACCGAAGATCGCGAACACTGCGAGCCAGCGACCCCCCGCAGCCTCGCCGTATCCCGCGTCGACGAGGATCTGCGGGATCCAGGCGAACATCGTGTACGAGTTGAGCGAGTTCATCCCGAACGTCAGGGCAAGGCCCCACGCGAGCGGGCTGCGCCACACGCGGCCCTCGCCGCGGTGCCGGGAGTCGAGCGCAGGGGTGTGCCGCGGCGATCTGCGCAGCACGCCCGCGAGCGCTGCGCGGGCCGTCGCCGAGCGCACGACGACGACGAGCCACGGGAGCGCCGCGACCACGCCGACCACGCCCCAGGACCCCACCGCGACGCGCCAGCCGAGGCGGTTCGCAAGGGGGACGGCGAGCAGCGGCGGGATCGCCGTGCTGAACGACATCGCGACCGAGTAGACGGCGGTGACGGGCCCGATCCGGTCGGGGAAGTACCGCTTGACGAGCGGCGGGAGCAGGACATTGCCCATCCCCATGCCCGCGAGCGCGATGACAGACCAACCGAGGAAGCCGGCCGAGGTCGTCGCGGTCGAGCGCGCGACCTCGCCGAGCACCGAGACGACCGTGGCGATGACGAGGGTCGGCTCGAGCCCGAGGCGGCGCGACACCATCGGTGCGAGCGAGCCGAACAGCGCGAACGAGGCGACCGGGATGGTGCCGAGCACGCCGGCGAGCGTCGGGGAGAGCGCGACGTCGACGCGCACGGCATCGAGGATCGGGCTCACGGCGGCGACCGCGATCCGCAGGTTGAGGGCCACGAGCACGATCCCGACGAGGACGACGAGGCGGCCCCGCCACCAGGCGGTGTGCCCTGTGAGTAACATCCGGACCAACTTCACGCTCGGTCTGACAGCGTCGGGGCGAGTGGTGCTGCACCGGCACATGTGACAAGGAGAATACCTGCGATGATTCGTCGCACCGGATTGATCGACGGCGCGGTCGACACGCTACGTGAGCGGATCACCGCGGGAGAGTGGCCCGTCGGCGCACGCATCCCGCCGGAACCGGCCCTCGCGGCACTCCTCGGGGTCGGCCGCAACACCGTGCGTGAGGCTGTGCAGTCCCTCGTGCACGCCGGGCTGCTCGCACGGCGCCAGGGGTCCGGCACGTACGTGCTCTCGACCTCCGAGCTCACCGTCACCATCGGCCGCCAGATCGCAGACGCGCACCAGCGCGACGTCGTCGAGGTCCGCCGCAGCCTTGAGGTCGAGGCCGCGCGGCTCGCCGCGAGCCGGCGGACCGCGACCGACGTCGCCCAGCTGCTCCAGATGCGGGATGCGAGGGCGCACGCGCACGCCCTCGGGGACCTCGACGCGATGGTCGCGACCGACCTCGAGCTGCACCTGGCGATCGCACGCACGGCCCGGAACCCTGTGCTGCTCTCGCTCTACGAGAGCCTCCTCGACGCCATCAGTGTGAACATCCGGTTCAACTTCGAACGGCCCGCGTCCAACGGGTCGGACGACACAGGCCACGACGACCTCGTCGCGGCGATCGGTGCGGGCGACGAGCCGCGCGCCGTCGCGGAGGTCGAGACGTACCTCTCGAGGCAGCTCGCGCGCGGCTGAGCCCCGCTGCCCACCAGCACGCGTCGGCACCCGCCCGCCGACGCGTGCTGGTAGTCTCGTGCACCGCATCAACTGCTGGTCGATCGGCCTTCTCCTCGGAGCATCCGCGGAGCCGGGCCGGAAGGTTCGCCGTTGTCGCCGGCCCGCGTAGCTCAGTGGATAGAGCGTCCGCCTCCGGAGCGGAAGGCCGAAGGTTCGAATCCTTTCGCGGGCACCCCTCATCGCGTGGCGCGAGTTCGTGCCGTCGCAGACCCCCTCGTGCGAGACGAGATCACGGCGTGACGCGGCCAGCACCGCCGAGGGCGACTCCCAGGGACGCCCCATGAGTCAGGTCGAGCTGTTCGTACTCGTCGTCGGCGCCGTCGGGATCACCGCGCTGTGCCGCCGCTCGGGCTGGTCAGCGCCGCTCGTGCTCGTTGCGGCCGGCCTCGTGGTCTCGTTCGTGCCGGGTGTGCCACGCTTCGAGGTCGACTCGACGATCATCCTCGAGCTCGTCCTGCCGCTGCTGCTCTACTCCGCAGCCCTGTCGTCCTCCTACCAGGACTTCCGCCGGGCACGGAACTCGATCCTGCGGCTCGGCGTCGGGCTCGTGCTCGTCACCGCGGCCGCGGTCGCCGTGGTCGCCGTGGTCGCCTGCGCCATCGTGCCCGAGCGTCCGATCACAGCGGCCCTCGTGCTCGGTGCTGTCGTCGCACCGCCGGACGCGGTGGCCGCCGTCCTCGCTCACGCTGTGCACGGTTGCGCCTGCACCTCGACGACCCCGTGGTCGCGTCCACGATCGAGCTCCTCACGCCGTTCGCCGCCTACTGGGCCGCGGAGATGCTCGGCGGCTCGGGTGTCCTGGCGGTCGTCGCTGCCGGCCTCTACCTCGGCCACACCGCACCCCAGGCGGGGTACGCGACGCGGCTGTACGAGACGCCGGTGCCTCGACCGTCGACCTGCCGCTCGAGGCGTTCACGTTCGCGCTCATCGGCGTCCAGCTCACGTGGGCGCTCGGCGACGTCATCGCCTCCGACCAGGGGCTCGGCATCGCGGCGGCGCTCTCGCTCGCCGTCCTCGCCACCGTGGTCCTCGTCCGCCCGCTGTACGTCTTCGCGACCGCGCGCGTGGACCTGATCAGTCTGCGCGGCAGCCACCGCACGCCGCACGAGGCACTCGCGACGGCCGAGCACGTCGTCGTCTCCTGGGCGGGGATGCGTGGTGTCGTGACCCTGGCTGCCGCGACCGCGATCCCGGTGACCGTCGACGGGGCACCGTTCCCCGCACGGGCGACCCTCCAGCTCGTCGCCTGTGCGGTCGCTATCGGACCCTGCTGCTGCAGGGGCTCAGCCTGCCGTGGGTCATCCGCCGCCTGAGCGTCGAGGAGCACGACGACGCCGAGCACGACGCGGCACAGGAGGCCGAGCTCCGCCTCGCGACCGCGGCGGCTGCACAACAGGTCATCGAGAGCAAGACGGCCGGGTGGTCGCGGGAGCTGGGCGCCACGCAGGCGCAGGCCGTGACCGACGCCCCGTGCACGCAGGAAACGTGAGCGCACAGGCTGCGGCCGCGACGCTTGACCGGGCGCGTGGCGACGACGACCCCGCCCTCTCCGGTGCACCCGCCGCCCCGGTCCGGGGCAAGCGAGGCCACCGTCTTCGCCGCGATATCCTTGCCGCACAGCGCCAGGTGCTCGTGGCACGACGCGACGCCGGCGAGCTGGACGAAGCAGTGATGCGGCGCGTGCTGCGAGAGCTCGACCTCGAGGACGAGCGGATGACCGCATCCTGGCTCAACCGCGTGTGACCTGCGCCACAGGACTTTAGACACATCGAATCGGGCAATGCGTCGCATAGCCTGGTGCACGAGGTCAACGGAGATCTCGTTCACTCACCGACAACGTGGGGAGCACCCCGTGACCAGTTTGACCACCCCTGACGCCGCAATTGCTGGCGCCATCGACCAGCTCGTCGAGGCCGCGAACAAGGCCCTCGCCGAATACGCACGCTTCACCCAGGAAGACATCGACCACATCGTGCGGAAGGCGTCCGTCGCGGCGCTGAACCAGCACGGTGAGCTCGCGCTCCTGGCGGTCAACGAGACCGGCCGCGGCGTGTTCGAGGACAAGGCCGTGAAGAACATCTTCGCGTGCGAGCACGTCACCAACTCGATGTCGACGCTCAAGACGGTCGGCGTGATCAACCGCGACGACCTGGCGGGCATCATCGAGATCGCCGAGCCCGTCGGGGTCATCTGTGGCGTCACGCCCGTGACCAACCCGACGTCGACCGCGATCTTCAAGGCGCTCATCGCCCTCAAGACGCGCAACCCGATCGTCTTCGGGTTCCACCCCAGCGCGCAGCAGTCGTCGGTCGCCGCGGCCCGAGTCGTCCGCGACGCAGCCGTCGCCGCCGGCGCACCCGAGAACTGCATCCAGTGGGTCGAGGAGCCGTCGCTCGCAGCGACGTCCGCGCTCATGAACCACCCGGGTGTCGCGCTCATCCTGGCGACCGGCGGCAACGCGATGGTCCGCGCCGCGTACTCGTGCGGCAAGCCTGCACTCGGCGTGGGTGCCGGAAACGTGCCCGCGTACATCGAGAAGACCGCAAAGCTCAAGCGCGCGGTCAATGATGTCGTCCTGTCCAAGGCATTCGACAACGGAATGATCTGCGCATCCGAGCAGGCCGTCATCATCGACGACGAGATCTACGACGCCGCGCTGGCCGAGTTCGACATCCTGCACGCGTACCGCGTGAACAAGAAGGAAAAGGCGCTCCTCGAGAAGTTCATCTTCGGCGTCGAGGCCAAGGGAAAGAACTGCGGCGAGGCCAAGCTCAACGCGTCGGTCGTCGGGCAGCTGCCCACCTGGATCGCGGAGAAGGCCGGCTTCACTGTCCCGGCCGACACCTCGATCATCCTCGCCGAGGTCAGCGGGGTCGGTCCGGACGAGCCGCTGACACGCGAAAAGCTGTGTCCGGTGCTCGCGGTGCTGCGCGCCAAGACGACCGAGCAGGGCCTGACCTACGCCGAGCAGATGGTCGCGTTCGACGGTCTCGGCCACTCGGGTGCGATCCACACGCAGGACGACGCGCTCATCGAGGAGTTCGGCAGCCGGGTCAAGGCGGTGCGCATCATCGTCAACGCGCCCTCGTCGCTCGGGGGCATCGGCGACATCTACAACTCGTTCATCCCGTCGCTGACCCTGGGTTGCGGCTCCTACGGCCACAACTCGGTCTCCAACAACGTCTCGGCGGTGAACCTGGTGAACATCAAGCGGATCGGTCGACGGAACAACAACCTGCAGTGGTTCAAGGTCCCGGCCAAGACGTACTTCGAGCCGAACGCGATCCGCTATCTCGCCGACATGGCTGACGTCGAGCGCGTCACGATCGTGACCGACTCGACGATGACGACCCTCGGCTTCGTCGACAAGATCATCGACGTCCTGGGCCGCCGGTCGAACAAGGTCGC
>JAYTSH010000485.1:0-2025 GCA_043745755.1 Cellulomonas sp.
CGCCCAGCGTGGTGCACATACGGGCCTATAGCTCAGACGGTTAGAGCGCTTCCCTGATAAGGAAGAGGTCACAGGTTCAAGTCCTGTTAGGCCCACTCCCGACCCGTGGGGGACCGATGAGGAAGTTGCTTCTCCTGGTGGCAGTAGCGGCAGTCGGCTATGTCGCGTGGCAGCAGTACTCGCAGAACCAGGACGACCGGGATCTCTGGGCTGAGGTCACCGACACCTTCGAGTGATCCACCCGATCCACCACTCTCGGGGCCATGGCGCAAGTGGTAGCGCACCTGCTTTGCAAGCAGGGGGTTAGGGGTTCGAGTCCCCTTGGCTCCACCACGATCTGTCGTTCACCCGCGCACCGCAACGGCGCACGCGGGCAGCCCGGCCGCCGGGTGAAGGTACAGTCCCGCTATGGCGCTATGGATCACGCTCGGCGTGACAAAGGCCGCTGCCGCACTCAGCAGGCTGCTCGGCAGAGGTGCGGGTCAGTCGTTCCCGGGTGTGGTCGCCGAACGGCTGGACCCACGGCTCGCGGGCACGTTGGCCTCGAGGCTGCCGCACGGCGTGATCCTGGTGACGGGCACGAACGGCAAGACGACGTCGACCATGCTCATCGCCGCCGCGCTCGAGGCGAGCGGTGAGCGAGTCCTGACGAATGCCACCGGCTCGAACCTCAAGCGAGGGATCACGGCCGCCCTCCTGTCGGCGTCGAGCCCTCGCGGGAGGTTCCAGGAGACGATCGGGCTGTTCGAGGTCGACGAGGCGAGCCTCCGGCTGGTGGCCAAGGACCTGGACCCGACCGACATCGTGGTCCTGAACCTCTTCCGCGACCAGCTCGACCGGTACGGCGAGCTCGACACGACAGCCGCGCTGATCGGTGAGGGGATCGCGGCGACGACTGCCCGGCTGCACCTCAACGCCGACGACCCGCTGGTGGCAAGCCTGAGCCGGTACTCGACCAGCCCCGAGCGGGTGACCTACTTCGGTGTCGAGTCGGATCCTGTGGCTGGGGCAACGCCGGGGCAGGGGGCCGTCGACTCCGGACGGTGCCCCCGGTGCGGGGCACGGTTGGACTTCAGCCGGATCTTCTACGGGCACATCGGTCACTACCGGTGCCCGAACGGCGACTTCGAGCGTCCTCGGCCGAGCGTGGCGATCACGGACGTGGCCACGGCCGACATCACCGGGACTCGCTTCACGGTGGACGTCGATGGCGTCGTCGGCGAGATCACGTTCCCGCTCGCGGGCACCTACAACATGTACAACGCGCTTGCGGCCGTGAGCGCGGCGCACGCGCGGGGGATCGAGCAGGCCGTCGTCGCGGAGAGCCTGCGCATGTCGATCGCGGCGTTCGGGAGGGCCGAGGTGCTCCAGCTCGACGGCCGCAAGCTGTGCCTCCTGCTCGCCAAGAACCCGGTCGGGCTTGCACGCGTGCTCGAGACGTTCATGAGCCCGCTCCCCGCGCCTCACATCCTGTTCGCGGTCAATGATCTCTACGCGGACGGACGCGACGTCTCGTGGCTGTGGGACGTGCCGATGGAGGCCCTCGTCCCCGCGGGCTCGACGGTTCTCACCACCGGTACGCGGGGTGCCGACATGACGTTGAGGCTGCACTACGCGGGCATCAGGTCGGACGAGGTAGAGGACGTCGGCGCTGCCGTGCGCCGCTTGGTCCAGGAGACCCCGGTGGGCGAGACCGCCTACGTCTTCCCGACCTACACGGCCATGCTGGACATCCGCACGCAGCTGTCGGGCCACCCTGCGCTGCGGGCGGTCGCGAAGTGAGCGGCACCGTCGTCATCGCCCATCTCTACCCATGGGACATGAACATCTACGGTGACGTGGGCAACGTCATCACGCTGCGTCGACGGCTGGAGTGGCGCGGGTTCGACGTCGACGTGAGAGCCGTCGACGTGGGCGTGCCGTTCGACTTCTCCGACGTGGACATCATCTTCGGCGGCGGCGGGCAGGACTCGGGTCAGCGCGTGATCGGCGAGGACCTGCTGGCACGCGGCGACGAGCTGTGCG
>JAYTSH010000486.1:0-12284 GCA_043745755.1 Cellulomonas sp.
CGTGCGCCGACAGTGGCGGGCCATCCGGGGCGAGGCAGGCCTGGAGTGGGTGACGCCCCATGCCTTCCGCAAGACGGTGGCCACGATCATCGAGCGCGAGTTCACCTCCAAGGGCGCGGCCGCACAGCTCGGACACGCCTCCGAGGCCATCACCGAGAGCTACTACGTCGAGAAGAATCTGGAAGCTCCGGACTTCACGCGCGTCCTGGACCGGCTCGGCCCGCAGGACCCTACGCACGGGTGACCGCGCTCCGCAGCGCTGGATCGCCAGTTCTGCGGCCCCTGGCAAGGAGGCCTCGACGCGCCGTAGCGGCGCTAACATGCCCGAGAGTCGTCTCGCGTGGCGCCGCCATCGCCCGATCAGCCGTGGTCAGCCAGGATCGTTTGCGGTGAGTAAACGGTGACCGGGTCAAGTTCCAGACGCCAGTTGGCCTATCGGCTACAGCAAAGCTCAAGGTCAGAGCGATGAGATGGTGCCCCGAGTGGGATTCGAACCCACACTGGATCGGGTTTGAGCCGAACGCCTCTGCCGATTGGGCTATCGGGGCCGCTCAACAGGGTACCGCGAGGAGGCGTGCTGACGCTCACAGGCCGATGAGCACCGCTGCCGCGCGCTCCGGCATTACGCTGCACCCTGTGAGCACAAGCGACGTGACGCCGACCACCCCCACCGAGTCGGCGACCAGCCCGTTCGACCTGACGACGCCTCCGCAGGTGCCGGCTGGCGAGGTGCCCGCCGCGGGCGCCCCGTCGCGCCCTGCGCGCCGTGCGGTCGTCGCGGAGGACGAGGCGCTCATCCGCATGGACGTGGTCGAGTCGCTGCGCGAGGCCGGCTTCGACGTGGTCGGCGAGGCCGGCGACGGTGAGACGGCCGTCAAGCTGACGATCGAGCTCAAGCCGGACGTCGTCGTGATGGACGTCAAGATGCCGATCCTCGACGGGATCTCGGCGGCAGAGCGGATCGGCAAGCTCCACCTCGCGCCGGTCGTCCTGCTGACGGCCTTCTCCCAGAAGGAGCTCGTGGAGCGTGCGCGCGACGCCGGTGCGATGGCCTACGTCGTCAAGCCGTTCAGCCCTGCGGATCTGCTGCCGGCTGTCGAGATCGCGATCTCGCGCTACGCGCAGATCACGGCGCTCGAGTCGGAGGTCGCGGACCTCGCCGAGCGCTTCGAGACCCGCAAGCGCGTCGACCGCGCCAAGGGCCTGCTCATGACGAAGATGGGCCTCACGGAGCCGGAGTCGTTCCGCTGGATCCAGAAGACGTCGATGGACCGTCGCCTGACGATGCGTGAGGTCGCTGACGCCGTCATCGAGCAGGTCGGCGGCGCGGCGAGCTGATCGCCGTCGGGCGCCGGTCGCCCGATGCTCGTCCGAGACGGGCTCTTTGAGGATTGGTCACGGTTCGGCAACGACCTCAGCCCGACCAACGATCGACATACCGCCGACACATAGTGTCGGTACTTTCCCTCCAAAGCCCCAGGGGTCTCGGTCGGCCCCCGGTTCGCTGCACTCGGACAAAGGGGAGTACCCGCACATGACTCGTACGACGTACGCGGCCCGCAGCGCCGCCCTGATCGGCGCACTCGCTCTGACTCTCGCTGCCTGTTCCTCATCCTCCGCAGGCCCGAGCAGCACCGGGAGCGGCAGCAGCGCTCCCGCAAGTGGCGGTGGCTTGGTCGTCGGCACCCTGCTCCCGCAGACGGGTTCGTTGGCCTTCCTCGGCCCGCCCGAGATCGCCGGCGTCAACCTGGCCATCAAGGACATCAACGACGCCGGCGGGGTGCTCGGGTCGAAGATCACGGTCGCGCACGCCGACTCCTCCGACGGTGACCACGCGGAGGTCGCGACCCAGTCGGTGACCGACCTGATCTCCAAGAAGGTCCAGGTCATCATCGGTGCGGCGTCCTCGACAGTGACGCTCAACGTGATCGACGACGTGACTGCCGCCAAGATCGTCCAGATCTCGGGCGCCAACACGGCGACCAAGCTCTCCGGGTACTCGCCGTTCTACTTCCGGACCGCCCCGCCGGACACGGTCCAGGGCGCTGCGCTTGGCTCGCTGATCGTGTCGGACAAGGTCAAGAAGCTCGGCATCCTCGTCTTCAACGACGACTACGGGACGTCGCTGCGGGACGTCGTCGTCAAGACGGTCACGGACAGCGGCGTGACGGTCACGTACGGCCAGAAGGGTCAGGAGTTCGACCCGGCCGCGAGCGACTTCAAGAACGACGTGACGGCTGTCCTGGCGACCAAGCCGGACGCGGTCGCGATCATCGCCTTCGACCAGACGAAGCAGATCATCCCCGACCTCGTGGCCGCCGGCTTCGACGCATCGAAGCTCTACCTGGTCGACGGCAACACGTCGAACTACGCGAAGGACTTCCCGGCGGGCACGCTCAAGGGCGCGCAGGGCACGATCCCCGGTGCGTTCCCGACTGAGGAGTTCCAGGGCCGCCTCAAGAGCATCGACTCGTCGCTGACGGACTACTCCTACGCGGCCGAGTCGTACGACGCGACGATCCTGGCCGCACTGGCCTCGGTGGCCGGCAAGGGGACGGACGGTGTCACGATCCAGAAGAACATGGCGGCGGTCTCCGGTGCGAAGGGGGGCGACGAGTGCAAGTCCTTCAAGGACTGCGTCGCGGTGCTCAACGCCGGCAAGGCGATCCAGTACAAGGGTCAGGCGGGAGTCGGTCCGTTCAATGCCAAGAACGACCCGTCGTCGGCGTACATCGGCGTCTACCAGTACCAGGACGACAACTCCTACAAGTTCATGAAGTCGGTCTTCGGCGAGAGCTGATCGACCGCAGTCGCAGGGCTTGAGCACGACGACGGGGCGCGTCAGCTGGCCGCGGCGTCCTTGTCGACGTCGTCCGCGAGGGTTCCGAGGTAGAGCTCGATGACCTTCGGGTCGTTCATGAGCTCGCGGCCGGGGCCCGAGTAGGCGTTGCGCCCCTGGTCCAGGACGTAGCCGCGGTCGCAGATCTGCAGCGCCCGGCGTGCGTTCTGCTCGACGATGACGATCGACACGCCGGCCTTGTTGATCTTGCGGGTCCGGATGAAGGTCTCGTCCTGCCGGACGGGGGACAGGCCGGCCGACGGCTCGTCGAGGAGCAGGACGGACGGGTTCATCATGAGCGCACGCGCCATGGCGACCATCTGGCGTTCACCCCCGGACAGCGAGCCGGCGCGCTGCTTGCGCCGGTCCCCGAGCACCGGGAAGAGGTCGACGATGAAGGCGAAGCGCTCGTTGAACGTGCGAGGCGCCTGGTACACGCCCATCTGCAGGTTCTCCTCGATCGTGAGCGAGGGGAAGACGTTGTTGTTCTGCGGGACGAACCCGACTCCGCGGCGCACGAGCGCGTCCGCGCGGTGGTTGGTGATGTCTTCGCCCGCCAGGCTCACGCGACCGGACCGGACCGTGACGAGGCCGAAGAGGGCCTTGAGGAGGGTCGACTTGCCGGCGCCGTTGGGGCCGATGACCCCGACGAGCTCGCCGGGGTGCACCACGAGGTCGCACCCGTTGAGGATGTCGACCCCGGGCAGGTAGCCCGCGACGAGGTTCTCGGCGACCAGCAACGGCTCGCCCGCGGGCGCACCCCGGTGGGTGTCGGGAGCGGTGGTCGCAGCGGCGCTGGACGGTGGGACGGCGGTCATGACTGCCCCTCTCGGGTGCGCGGCGGGACGTCGTCCTCGAGGAGCGAGTCGTCGCCGAGGTCGGTGTCGTGGTGGGCGCCGAGGTAGGCGTCGATGACGGCAGGGTCCTTCATCACAGACTCGGGGGGCCCCTCTGCCACGATGCGGCCCTCGGCCATCACGACGACCCAGTCGGAGATGTGCCGGACCATGTGCATGTCGTGCTCGACGAACAGGACGGTGGTGCCTTCGTCGCGCAACGCCTGGATGTGCCCCAGGAGCGACTGAGTGAGCGCCGGGTTCACCCCGGCCATCGGCTCGTCGAGCATGATCATCGTCGGCTTGCTCATGAGCGCACGGGCCATCTCGAGCAGCTTGCGCTGGCCGCCCGAGAGGCTTCCTGCGAAGTCGTCGCGCTTCGTCTCGAGCGTGAACCGGGCCAACAGCTCTTCAGCCTGTGCGGTGATCTCCTTCTCGCGGGGTCGCCACAGGCTCGGGACGAGCGCCGCGAAGAGGTTCTCGCCGGGCTGGTGCGTCGCACCGAGCCGCATGTTCTCGATCACGGTCATGCGGTTGAGCGCCTTCGTGAGCTGGAAGGTGCGCACCATCCCGGACCGCGCGACCCTCGCAGCGCTCACTCCGGCCAGGGGTGCGCCCTCGAACGTCCACCGCCCGTTGCTCGGCCGGTCGAAGCCGGTCAGGAGGTTGAACAGCGTTGTCTTCCCGGCGCCGTTGGGGCCGATCAGCGCGGTGATCGCGTTGCGCTGGACCTCGAGGTGGGCGACGTCGACCGCGGCGATCCCCCCGAAGTGCCGGGTCACGTCCTCGGCCACGAGGATCGCGTCGGGCTTGACCGCACCGGGCTTGCGGTGGACGTGCTGGAGGTCGCGCGCGGCGGTCGTGCGGAAGTCCTGGCCGGTCTGCTCAACGGACATTGATCGCCAGCTCCTTCTCGTCGCCGAGGACTCCTTGTGGCCTGAAGATGACCAGGAGCATGAGCGTGATGCCGACGATCACCCAGCCGAGCTGCTCGATCTGCCCGGTCGACATCGCCGTGTCCGGGATCCCGTCGCGCATGACCGACTTGATGAGCATGAGGCCGGCCCAGAACACGATCGAGCCCAGCACCGGGCCGAACACGGTGGCGGCACCGCCGAGCAGCAGGATGGTCCAGACGAAGAACGTCATCGGGCGGCCCATCGAGTCGGGCTGGACCGCTCGGGGCAGCACGTAGATGATGCCGGCGAGGGCGCCGATGACGCCGCCGAGGACGAGGGACTGCATCTTGTACGCGTAGACGCTCTTGCCGAGCGACCGGACCGCGTCCTCGTCCTCCCGGATGCCCTTGAGGACGCGTCCCCACGGGCTGCGGATCAGCAGGAACACGAAGAGGCACGCGAGCGCGACGAGAGCCCACGCGACGATGCGTAGCCACCAGCTGTTGGAGAAGTTGTTCG
This sequence comes from Cellulomonas sp., assembly GCA_043745755.1. Classification (GTDB taxonomy): domain Bacteria; phylum Actinomycetota; class Actinomycetes; order Actinomycetales; family Cellulomonadaceae; genus Cellulomonas_A. Next base: position 5,094 of record JAYTSH010000486.1, read on the forward strand.
AGGCGCTGAACGGTCCGATGTCGGTCGTGCCGTCGGGCAGCGGTGACAGGGCTTGGAACGTGGCCTTGTAGCTGTCGCCGCGAAGACCGGACGACGCACCCGTGAGCGAGGTCAGGGCGGTCGAGCGGCCGATGAGCCGGACGATCTCCGCGGCCGCGATGGTGACGATCGCGAGGTAGTCGCCGCGCAGCTTCAGGGTGGGGATGCCGAGCACGAGGGCGAACAGGGCCGCGGCGGCGATCGCGACGAGCGCGGCCGCCCAGATGGGCCAGCCGGCGATCGTCGCGATGGCGAAGCCGTACGCGCCGAGCAGCATGAAGCCGGCCTGACCCATGTTGAGGAGCCCGGTCAGACCGAAGTGGATGTTCAGCCCGATCGCGGCAAGCGCGTAGGCCGCCGTCGTCGGGGCGATGACCTCGCCGGCGACGTTGGTGAGAATGCGTGTCCAGTCCATGGAGACCTCCGTTAGCCGATGCGCTCGGCGCGGCCGAGGATGCCCTGGGGCCGGAACAGCAGCACCAGGATGAGGATGAGTAGTGCGCCCGCGTAGCGCATGTCGTTGGGGATCACGAGGCTCGACATCTCGACGACCAGGCCGATCACGAGCGAGCCCGCGAGGGCGCCGAACGCCGCGCCGAGCCCGCCGAGGGTCACAGCCGAGAACATCAGGAGCAGCATCGCGCCGCCCATGTTCCAGCTCGTCGCGTTGAGGTAGAGCCCCATGAGGACGCCACCGAGCCCGGCCAGGCCCGCGCCGAGCGTCCACACGATGCGCACGATCTTCTCGACGCTGATGCCGGACGCAGCCGCGAGCGCGGGACTGTCGGAGACGGCCCGGGTGGCCCGCCCGACACGCGTCGCGAGCAGGAAGTAGGACACGGCTGCGAGCGTGACGATCGCGATGACCACCGAGACGATGGTCATCCGCGTCAGGGTCACGGGACCCATCGTCACGACGTCCGGTGTCGTGGTGACGATCCGGAGCTTGTCGCCCCCGAAGAAGAACTGGAACCCGTACTGCAGGGCCATCGAGAGGCCGATGGTGACGATCATCTGCTGGGTCGTGCCGACCCGACGTCTGCGGAGCGGGTGCCACAGCCAGGCGTCCTGCACCCAGCCGCTCGCGGCCGACAGGGCGACGGCCACCACTGCCGCGACGAGCAGCGGCAGCCCGACGAGCTGGCTGAACACGTACGCGAGGATGGCGCCGAGGGTGACCTGCTCGCCGTGGGCGAAGTTGCTCAGCCCGGTGGTCCCGTAGATGAGCGACAGACCGATGGACGCCAGCGCGAGCAGCAGGCCGAAGACCAGCCCGCTCGCCGCCTGCTGAGCGACCCTGGCGCCGTTGAACCCGCTCCCGCTCCCGCTCTCACTGGCGACGTCACCGCCGTCGGAGGTGACGGGCGAGGCAGACGCCGTGCTCCCGGCGCCCGCGGGGGCCATGCCGCTGACGAGGGCGAACTGCACGTTCGTCGAGGAGGCGAGGCGGACCTGGGTCGTGCGCGGGTTCGTCGAGGTGCCGGACACCGCCTGACCGGGGGGAAGGGTCGCGACGTCGAGGGTCACGGTGTACTTCCCGTCCGCAGTGACGGGAGCGCTCCAGGTGCCGTCGGCGCCCGTCGTCGCGCTGACGCTGCCGGCGGCGCCCGCGATGGCGATGGCCACCCCGGCAAGCGGTTGACCGGCGGACGACCGGACGGAGCCTTCGACGCAGCCCGTGGCCGCGTCAGGAAGGCATGGGCCCGCGGCGACCGCTGGGCCCGCGGCGAGGAACGAGAGGGCAAGCACGGCGAGCGCCACCACGGCGAGGCGTCTGCGCCAACCGCTCAGTGCTCGGCCTTGCGATGGCGTACCACGCACGGGGGACCTCCGTTCGGCAGCCGATCGTTCACTGTGGCAGATCACAGCGCGTCTCGGCGGGTCTCACGGACAGTAGAAGCCGTATGTGTCGTCGGCGTTTCGGGCGGTGTCGCGGCCGTGTCGGATCTTGACCCGGTTGGCGGACTAGGCACGGAGGGTCGGAGTTTGCCATGATGCGACGGGCGTCGGAGGCGGGGGACTGCGGCCACGCGGCAGACGGGCGGGCCCGTCGTGCCGGGCATTCCACGACGAAGGAGGTCCGACGTGCGATCAAGCGTCCAGGTGCGTGCGGCAGAGCCGGACGATCTCACCTCACTGGTGCGGTTGTGCCTCGAGGCGCGCGCCGAGTCGACCGTCGGGGCCCAGCTCTGCACGAGCGACGGCGACAGTCTCCGACACCAGATCGGCGCCCTCCTCGGCGCGCCCGGCGGCGTCGTCCTGGTCGCGACCGTCGACAGCGCGCCCGCCGGGCTGCTGCTCGCGCGCCTCGTCGGGCCGAGCATCTTCAGCGACGTCGTGAGCCTCGCCGTCGATGCCGTCTACGTCGCTCGGGACGACCGGCGCCGCGGGGTCGGGCACGCGCTCCTGGCGGGCGCCGTCGACATCGCGGAAGGCGGCGGTGCGACGGACGTGTACGCCTCGCCACTGCCGGGTGCCCGCGGGATGCTGCGGTTCTTCGCCCGGATGGGGTTTGCACCCGCCGCGACGCACCGGGTCGTCAGCACCGCCTCGCTGCAGCGTCGGCTGGCCGGCGAGGCGACCTCGGGACTCGGCGCCCGACGCGGGGGCCGCGCGATCGAGGACCTCATCGCGCGCCGTCGGCAGGTCCGGGCCGCGAGCCACCTGGACCCCGCGGACGCTCGGATGGTCCGCGGGTCGAGCGCGGATCAGGGGCGGGTGGCGGCGATCAGCATGCAGGTCAGCCGCGCGGTGGCAAGCCGCCGCGCCTCGGAGTCCTCGACGACGATCTCGTAGGACGCGAGCGACCCACCGAGGTGCACGGCCGTCGCGACGCCCGTGACGGTTCCGGCGCGCGCCGAGCGGTGGTGGGTGATGTTGAGCTCGATCCCGACGGCGACGCGCCCCGGCCCGGCATGAGCCGAGGCGGCGAACGAGCCGAGCGTCTCGGCGAGCACTGCGGATGCCCCGCCGTGCAGCAGCCCGTGGGGCTGGGTGTTGCCCTCGACCGGCATCGTGCCGACCGCGCGCTCGGCGCTCACCTCGAGCAGCTTGATGCCCATCCGGGTCAGCAGCGTGGCGGAGGACTGCAGTACGGAGTCGTCGTCGGTCATGGCGGATAGGTTGGCACCCGTGAGCGACGAACTGCCAACCGACACCCCCTCCACCGACGATGCGACTCGTGGGGCCGGTGGGCGGCTGCTGATCATCGACGGCCACTCGATGGCGTACCGGGCGTTCTTCGCCCTGCCGGTGGAGAACTTCTCGACCTCGACGGGTCAGCCCACGAACGCCGTGTACGGCTTCACGTCGATGCTGGCGAAGATCCTCGCCGACGAGGCGCCGACCCATCTCGCGGTGGCCTTCGACGTCGGACGCACGACGTTCCGTACCGAGCAGTTCCCCGCGTACAAGGCGACCCGCGACGAGTCGCCGTTGCCGTTCCGTGGGCAGGTGCCGCTCATCAAGGAGATCCTCGCCACGATGCGGGTGCCGGTCCTGGAGAAGGAGAACTACGAGGCCGACGACATCCTCGCGACCCTGACGACCCAGGCGCACGCACAGGGCATGGAGGTGCTCGTCTGCTCGGGCGACCGGGACACGCTGCAGCTCGTCAACGAGTCGGTCACGGTCCTGTACCCCGTGCGGGGCGTCTCGGAGCTGATCCGCATGACGCCCGAGGTCGTCCGCGCGAAGTACAGCGTCGAGCCCTGGCAGTACCCGGACATCGCCGCACTCGTCGGGGAGACGAGCGACAACCTGCCGGGCGTCCCCGGCGTCGGGCCCAAGACGGCGGCCAAGTGGATCGCGACCTATGGGGGTCTCGACGGGATCGTCGCGGCAGCCGACCAGATCCCCGGCAAGGCAGGGGAGTCGTTGCGGGCGCACCTCGACCAGGTCGTGCTCAACCGGCGGATCAACCACCTCCTGACCGACCTCGCGCTGCCGCTCGGTCCGGCCGACCTCGCGCTGCAGCCCTGGGATCGGGAGGCCATGCACCGCGTGTTCGACGCGCTGCAGTTCACGACCCTGCGGGAGCGCCTCTTCGCGTCGTTCCCGGACGAGACCGCGCCGCTCGTCGAGGGGACCGACGTGCGGCTCGAGCAGCTCGGAGCGGACGACCTGGGACCGTGGTTGACCGCGCGGGCCGGCCGCACGCTCGGCCTCGACGTGCGGGGTAGCGTCCGCCCGTCGGGCGGCGACGCCTGGGCCATCGCGATCGCCGACGACGCTGGTGTCGCCGTGGCGCTCGACCTCACCTCCATCGGGCCGGACAACGAGCAGGCGCTCGCGGCCTGGCTCGCCGACCCGCTCGCGCCGAAGTCGGTGCACGCCGCCAAGGGTGCCTGGCACGCGCTCGCGGGTCGCGGGCTCGCCCTGGCCGGTGTGGTCTTCGACACCGAGCTCGCGGCGTACCTGTGCCACCCGGACCAGCGCGCCTATGACCTGCCCGGCCTCGTCACCCGCTACCTGCACCGTGAGCTCGGCTCCGCTGCGGGCACACAGGAGTCGGGCACGCAGGGCGCGTTCGACCTGGAGCTCGACGGCTCGGACGAGGCGCAGCGCGCGGCGGGCCGCGCGGCCGGTGTCATCGAGCTGACCGAGGTGCTCGCGGGCGAGCTCGCGGACCGCGGGGCCGATCGCCTGCTCGGTGACCTCGAGCTACCGCTCGAGACCGTGCTCGCGCTCATGGAGCAGCGCGGGATCGCGGCGGACGTCCATTACCTCACCGGGCTCGAGACGTCGTTCGACGCGCAGGTGCAGACCGCCGCGCTCGAGGCCTACGACGTCATCGGCCGGGACGTGAACCTCGGCTCACCGAAGCAGCTCCAGGAAGTCCTCTTCGACCAGCTCGGCATGCCGAAGACCAAGAAGATCAAGACCGGTTACACGACCGACGCCGCCGCGCTGGTCGAGCTGTACGAGCGCACCGAGCACCCCTTCCTGGCACACCTCCTGGCACACCGGGACGCCATCCGGCTACGGCAGACGGTCGAAGGGTTGCTGCGCTCCGTCGCCGACGACGCGCGCATCCACACAACCTTCCAGCAGACGATCGCAGCGACCGGCCGGCTGTCGTCGACCGACCCCAACCTGCAGAACATCCCCATCCGGACCGAGGCGGGCCGCCAGATCCGGCGTGCGTTCATCGTCGGGAAGGGGTTCGAGACGCTCCTGACAGCGGACTACTCGCAGATCGAGATGCGGATCATGGCGCACCTGTCGGGGGACGCCGGGCTCATCGAGGCATTCCGGTCCGGCGAAGACCTGCACAGCTACGTGGCGTCGCGGGTGTTCTCGGTCCAGACGACCGAGGTCACAGCGGCGATGCGCTCGAAGATCAAGGCGATGAGCTACGGGCTGGCCTACGGGCTGTCGTCGTTCGGTCTGTCCAAGCAGCTGAAGATCGAGGTCGGCGAGGCGGCCGCGCTCATGGACGACTACTTCTCGCGGTTCGGCGGCGTGCGCACCTATCTCACCGGGGTCGTCGACGAGGCCCGGGCGACCGGGTACACCGCGACGATCCTCGGCCGTCGGCGCTACCTGCCGGACCTCACGAGCGACAACCGCCAGCGCCGCGAGATGGCCGAGCGGATGGCGCTCAACGCGCCGATCCAAGGCAGCGCCGCGGACCTCATCAAGGTCGCGATGCTGGGGGTCGAGCGCGAGCTCACGACCCGTGGTCTGGCCTCCCGCATGCTTCTGCAGGTCCACGACGAGCTCGTCGTCGAGGTCGCGCCGGGAGAGCGGGACGAGGTCGAGGCGGTCCTGCGCGAGCAGATGGGGGCCGCAGGCGACCTTTCCGTGCCGCTCGACGTCTCGGTCGGGTCCGGCCCGAACTGGCACGACGCCGGGCACTGACCTCCGTGCGGCCGCGTGCCGGCGCGGTCGTCAGTGGTGCGTGACGAAGATGACCGTCCCGGGCAGCCGGGCGCCGCGGACCGGTCCCCAGCCACCCCAGGTGCGGTCGTTCTCGATGGGCCACTCGGGCTCGACGAGGCGGTCGAGGACGAAGCCCGCCGCAGCCAGCTCGGCGATGTGGTCGCCGAGCGTCCGGTGGTACTCGGCATACAGCGCCCGGCCCGACGCACCGATCTCCACGTAGGGCCGACGGTCGAAGTACGAGCGCGTCGCGGTCAGGCCGCGCTCGCCGGGGTCGTCGGGAAACGCCCAGCGCACCGGGTGGGTGACGGCGAAGACCCAGCGCCCACCGGGCTGCAGGACGCGGGCGACCTCGCTGTGCACGCGGTCGGCGTCAGGCACGAACGGGATGGCGCCGAACGCCGTGAACGCGACGTCGAACGACGCGTCGGCGAACGGCAGAGCACGCGCGTCGCAATGCACGAGCGGCGTGCGAACCCCGGCCTGGGTGTCGTAGCGCGCGCCGGCGGCCAGCATCCCGGCCGACACGTCGGTCGCGACGACCTGCACGCCGCGCCGCGCGAGCCAGCGCGAGCACTGAGCGGCGCCCGCGCCGACCTCGAGCACGCGCGCGCCGCCGAGCTCGCCGAGCAGGTGGGCGTCCGCCTCCCGTAACCCCTCCGGGCACCAGCAGAAGTCCGCCGGGCCGAGGAAGTCGCCGTGCTCGTCGAGGTACTCGCTGGCGTTCGCGTCCCACCAAGACCGACCGACGCGGCCGCCCTCGGCCGACGGGACGTCGCGGTAGCCGGCGTCGGCCAGCGGGTCGACGGGCTCGGGATGCGTGCGCTCGCTGATGGAGAAGCTCCTCGCATGGTCGGTGACGCGTGCCGGTGGTGCGTGGATCGGTGATCCGGCGGCGCCCCGGGAGCGGCCTGCACCGTTTTCAGCAGCCTACGGCGACGGGTGCGCGCCAGTTCGATGCCGGCGCGATCGGCGAGCGCGTCACCGTGCTCGGTCAGGTGGTCCGGGCCTGAACAGCTTTGACCCGTCCTACGCGCGGAAGATAGGGTGGACGGCGGTGCCGCGCGACTGAGAGGCGGCACCTTCAACCCAGTACGATCCCTGTCCGCACTAGATCCTGTCCGCAACGGAGCCCACCCCTACATGAGCATCTCCACCCCAGCGAAGTCCGCCACGCCGCAGGTCGCGATCAACGACATCGGCACGGCCGAGGACTTCCTTGCTGCGATCGACGCCACCATCAAGTACTTCAATGATGGCGACATCGTC
>JAYTSH010000487.1:0-1657 GCA_043745755.1 Cellulomonas sp.
TTCCCGAACTACAACACGCCCGACCCGAGCTACCACGGACTGGTCTACGCGCGGGACCTCGGGGTCGGCAGCGCGTTCGGCGCGAACCTCTCCTTCATCCTCAAGGCGCGCGTGCAGCTGTTGCGCGACCTCGGATCGGCGATCTCGCCGTTCAACGCGTTCCTCATCGCGCAGGGCATCGAGACGCTGTCGCTGCGCATCGAGCGCCACGTCGCCAACGCGGAGAAGGTCGCCACCTGGCTCGAGGCGCGCGAGGAGGTGACGGCCGTGCACTACGCCGGCCTGCCGTCCAGCCCCTGGTACACGCTCGCGCAGAAGTACGTGCCGCGCGGTGCAGGTGCGGTCCTCGCATTCGAGATCGAGGGTGGAGCGGCCGCCGGCCAGGCCTTCGTTTCGGCGCTCGAGCTGCACTCCAACGTCGCGAACATCGGTGACGTGCGCTCCCTCGTGATCCACCCGGCGTCCACGACGCACAGCCAGCTGACGCCCGAGGAGCAGGCCCTCTCGGGTGTCACGCCTGGGCTCGTCCGTCTGGCCGTCGGCATCGAGCACATCGACGACATCCTCGCCGACCTCGACGCCGGCTTCCGGGCCGCGAAGTCCGCCTGACCGAATAGCCCGCACGCACGGTCGGCTCGCCCGCCTCCGGCGGGCCGACCGTGCGGCCCGCAGATTGGACCGCCATGTCGAGCTCGCGCACTCCCCGGAACCCCGCCGCCTCCCGCGCGCCGGGTCCGGTCGCCGTGCCCGCGACCAGCGCCTGGCACGAGGGCGACGAGCCCGGCGGGCGCCAGTTCCTCGACATCGGACCGCTGCGGCTCGAGGCCGGAGGCCATCTCGCAGCGGTGCGGCTGGCCTACGAGACGTGGGGCACGCTGAACGAGGCCGGTGACAACGCGATCCTCGTGCTGCACGCGCTCACTGGCGACTCGCACGTCACCGGCCGCGCGGGTCCGGGTCACCCGACGCCCGGCTGGTGGTCCTCGCTCGTCGGCCCCGGCGCGCCGATCGACACCGACCGCTACTTCGTCGTCGCCCCCAACGTGCTCGGCGGGTGTCAGGGTTCGACCGGACCCTCGTCGTCGGCCCCCGACGGGCGGCCGTGGGGCAGCAGGTTCCCGCACCTCACGGTCCGTGACCAGGTCGCCGCGGAGGTCCGGCTCGCCGACGCGCTCGGTATCGACGCGTGGAAGCTCGTCATCGGCGCCTCCATGGGCGGGCAGCGCGTGCTCGAGTGGGGGGCGTCCGCCCCGGACCGCGTCCGCGGGCTCGCCGCGATCGCCACCGCCGCGCAGACCTCCGGCGACCAGGTCGCGAGCTTCCACACGCAGCTCGCCGCGATCCACGCCGACCCCCGCTTCGCTGGCGGCGACTACTACGACGCGCCCGACGGTGAGGGACCGCACATCGGCCTCGGCATCGCACGCCAGATCGCCCACCAGACGTACCGCAGCGCGCTCGAGCTCGACGAGCGGTTCGGACGGATCCCTCAGGGCGGCGAGAACCCCCTCGAGGGCGGCCGGTTCGCCGTGCAGTCCTACCTCGACCACCACGGCGACAAGCTGGCGCGACGGTTCGACGCGAACACCTACGTGACGCTGACGCGCACGATGATCACGCACGACCTCGGCCGGGACCGGGGCGGGGTCGAGGCGGC
>JAYTSH010000488.1:0-1780 GCA_043745755.1 Cellulomonas sp.
CGGACCGGCGGCCGGCCGGACGAGGCGGGACAGGTGCGTCGGCCGCTCGTCCGGGGCGTAGGGGTCCCCCTCGGGCACGGTGACCCACAAGAACACGTAGAGCGCGATGCCGACGCCGCCGAGCCCGACGAGGAGGACGAGCGCGAACCGCACGACGCGGACCGTCAGTCCCAGGTGCGCCGCGAGCCCCGCCGCGACCCCACCGATCCGGCGACCGGTCGTCGGGCGACGCAGCGGGGGCCGCGACGGCGCGCCGGACGGCGCCGACGGCACCGGCATGGCCGGACCTGTCGTGTCGTCGCGTGCGGGCTCCGGCGAGGTCATGGGTTGATCGTCACACGGCAGGCGGCTCCGCGGCGTCCCGCAGGGCCTCGCAGGGCAGAGTTCAGGGCTCGCGCCACTGCAGTTCAGGGTCCGGTCAGGGACGTACCCGATGTCCGGCATCCCCGCGAGGCCCCACGATCGAGTCATGGACACCTACATCCCCGACCCGAGCGGGCCGACACCTCCACCGCAGCCGTCGCCGCACGGTTCCGACGGCTTCTTCGCCGCCGTCCGGCGCTCCGGGCTGTTCCGCTCCGACGATCGGTGGGTCGGAGGCGTCGCCGGCGGCCTCGCGCGACGCTTCGGCATCGACCCGCTGCTCGTCCGTGCCATCTTCGCCGTGAGCTCCCTGCTCGGCGGTCTCGGGCTGGTGGCCTACGGGGCCGGCTGGGCACTGCTGCCTGAGCAGCGCGACGCCCGCATCCACCTCGAGGAGACCATCCGCGGCCGCTTCGACGTGGCGCTGCTCGGTGCGATCGCCCTCGTCATCATCGGGCTGGGCCGCGGAGACCGCTGGTGGTGGGGAGGCAACGGTGCCGCCTGGATCGGTGGGTTCGTGTGGCTCGCGGGGGTCGTCGCAGTCATCTTGCTGATCGTCAACTCCTCGAGCCGTCGTCGCGCCTCTCGATCGCGCCCGCCCACGCCTTACGGCCCCTACCCGACGCCCGGAATGCCCCCTGTGCCGCCTCCGCCGCCGGGAGCCGGTGCCGCCGGTGGCTACGTGCCCCCGACCTCGTACGGTCCGACGTCATCAACTACGCCGTCCGTTCCGTACGCCTCCCCGGCGCCCTACGCTGCGGCGTCGTCCTACGCCGGAACGCAGTACGCGCCGTACGGGCCGGCCGGAGTCCCCGTCGCGAGGCCGCTCCCCCGCAAGGCACCGAGACGCGGGTCTGGTGCGGGGGCGCTCGGGGTCGTCGTCGCCCTCACCGTCCTGAGCCTCGCGGGCCTGCTCCTGGCGAGCCGGCAGGGTTACTACGACGGCCCGGTCGCGCTCACCACCGCTGGGATCGCGATCGTGCTGCTCGGGCTCGGGATCGTGGTCTCGGGCCTGCGCGGACGGACGAGCGGCGTCCTCGGGTTCTTCGCGATCGTCACGATCATCGTTGCAGGGCCGCTCGCGTTCGGCCAGAGCAACGACTGGCACTGGAACGGCAGCTTCAACAACACGGTCAGGGACAGCGTCGTCGTCATGACGACCCGCGACGAGGCAGGCGTCGGCTACTCGGTCGGCGCAGGCGACACGACGGTCGACCTGCGCCACGTACCGCTGACGGCCGAGCTGCTCCACGTCCCGATCCACGTGGGCGTGGGGACGCTGGTCGTCCTCGTGCCGGCGGGAACCCCGGTGACCGCTGACGTGCAGGTCGGCGTCGGCGACATCACCTGGGACATCGGCGGCGCCCGGACCACGTCCAGCGGCGTCGGCAACGGCCCGCGGCACTTCGCGAGCACG
>JAYTSH010000489.1:0-5748 GCA_043745755.1 Cellulomonas sp.
GTCACGTCGGCGGCCTTGATGGGCTGGCCGGACGGGTCCTTGGCGAGCTTCGTGCCCTTCTTCCACCACGTGTGCTTGAACTTCGAGACGTCCCAGTCCTCGCCGACGTTGCCGATCAGGGGCAGGACGATCGTGAGGGGGAACAGTGCGAGCGCCGACACGAGCGCGCCCTTGAGGACCCCGCGACGACCGATGCCGGAGTCGGCGGCGCCCTCGGCCAGGACCTGGACGGCCGCGGCGCGGGTCTCGTCGGAGCTGCGCTGCGGGTGGCGCTCCTCGGACTTCTCGTGGTCGTTCATGATCGACTTGGCCCAGTGGACGGCCGCGGTGCCGATGCCGCCGAGGGCGAAGAACAGCCCCAGGCCCAGCAGCAGGTTCGAGGTCCGCATGCTCGCCACGGTCTGGCCGGGCGGTGCGGCGAAGTACGCGACGATGAACCCGATGGTCCCGAGGATCGAGACCGTGAGCAGGACGACGACCTGACGCTCGGCGCGCTTGTCCGCGGCGGGGTCGAGGTCGGACCGGCGATCGTGGTGCTCGGGATGGCCGGGGTTCGGGAAGCGGTCCTGGAGCGCATGCGCTGCCCGCGCGACCTCGTTGGAGGTCTCGTGGCCGGGGTTCAGGTGCGTGCTCACGAGGACTTTGCTCCGATCCAGACGGCTGCACCGATCAGCAGGCCGATGCCGATGACCCAGGCCCACAGGCCCTCACCCACCGGCCCGATCGACCCGAGGGTCGACCCACCGGGTGAGCCCTGCTTCTGTGCGTCGATGTACGCGATGACGTCGCGCTTGTCCTGAGCCGAAAGGTTGGCGTTGTTGAAGACCGGCATCGACTGCGGGCCCGTCAGCATCGCCTCGAAGATGTGCCTCGGCGACGTCTTCATCAGGCTCGGCGCGAACTTGCCCTGGGAGAGCGGGCCGCCGATGCCGACCGCGTTGTGGCACATCGCGCAGTTCGTGCGGAACAGGGCCATGCCGTTGGCGACAATGCCCTTGGCCGGGTCGACGTCGTCGGCAGACGGGATCGACGGCCCCGCACCGAGCGACGCGACGTAGGCCGCGAGCTGTTCGATCTGCGCGGCGTTGAACTGCACGGCCTTCGCCTCGACCTGCGGACCGCTCAGCTGTGCGGGCATGCGGCCCGTGCCGACCTGGAAGTCCACTGCCGCAGCGCCGACACCGACGAGTGACGGAGCATTCGCGGTTCCCTGCGCCGCGGCGCCGTGGCACGTGGCGCAGTTCGCCTGGAACAGCTTCTTGCCGGTCGCGACGTCGTTCGTGCTGGTCGCCGTGGGGGCGGCGACGGCAGTGGACGGCGCCAGGACGGCGTAGAGGCCGCCGGTGACCAGCAGTGCCAGCAGGAGCAGTGCGACAGGCGCATGCCGGGAGTGCCTGCGGGCTGCGAGTGCCTTCACGGATCGTTCCTCGTCTCGCACGTGGGGGAATGGGGCGGTGGAGGACGGTGTGCGTCCACCGGTGAGATCAGCGCAGCAGATAGATGACCGCGAACAGCGCGATCCAGACGACGTCGACGAAGTGCCAGTAGTACGACGTGACGATCGCGGTCGTCGCCTCGTGGTGGCCGAACCGCTTGGCGGAGAACGACCGGCCGAGCAGGAACAGGAACGCCAGCAGCCCGCCGATGACGTGCAGCGCGTGGAAGCCGGTCGTGAGGTAGAAGACCGAGCCGTAGGGGCTCGAGGAGATGGTCAGGCCCTCGCTCACGAGCCCGGCGTACTCGTACATCTGGCCCCCGACGAACACGGCGCCCATGACGTACGTGAGGGTGATCCACTCGTTCATGCCCCAGCGTGCAGGCTGGACGATCGAGCCGGTCCGGGTCGGCTGGAACCGCTCGGCGGCCCAGACGCCCATCTGGCACGTGACCGACGACAGCACGAGGACAGTCGTGTTGATCGCCGCGAAGGTGAGGTTGAGCTTCGGCGTCTGCGCCGCCCACTCGTCAGGCACCGCGCCGCGGAGACTGAAGTACATCGCGAACAGGCCGGCGAAGAACATGAGCTCGCTCGCGAGCCACACGATCGTGCCGACCGCCACGGGATTGGGCCGGTTGACGCTCACGTGTGGTGCGGTGCGGGGGGCAGCCGTTGCGGTCGACACGCTGGCCATTATGGCCGATCGGAGGCGCGCATGGGTCGTTAGGCCTAGATGACACCCGCGGGACATGTCACATCGTCAGTTCCGGGTGGTCGCGGTGCGGCTGCTCGGCGCCGGGAGCATCGGGCCGCCCCGACGTGCCAAGATGCCTTTCAGGCCGTCGACGACGAGTGAGGATGCACCATGGGAACCGCCGAGCAGCACGATCAGCAGGGCACGGACGGCGTGGAGGGCGCGCCGGGCGCAGCCCCCGCGATCCTGCTGTACAGCGACGACGTCGACACCCGCGCGCAGGTCAGGCTCGCCGTGGGGCGCCGGCTGGGGCGCGGTGCACCGGACATCCGGTGGGTCGAGGCAGCCACTGCCGCCGAGGTCATCCGGCAGGTCGAGCTCGGCGGGTTCGACCTGCTCGTGCTCGACGGCGAGGCCGGCAAGGTCGGCGGCATGGGCATCGCGCGCCAGCTCAAGGACGAGATCTACCGGTGCCCGCCGGTCCTGCTGCTGACCGGGCGCGAGCAGGATGCGTGGCTCGGTTCGTGGTCGCGTGCGGACGCCGTCGTGAGCCGACCGATCGACCCGGTCCAGCTGCCCCGCGTCGTGGCCGAGCTCATCGCTGCACGTGCGCTGACGGCATGAGCGTCGCGCCGACCTGGTCCGACGTGCTGACGGCCCTCGTCGGGCGGACGGACCTCACGCCCGAGCAGGCCGAGTGGGCGATGGGCGAGATCATGACCGGCGACGCGTCCCCGGCGCGCGTCGCGGGGTTCTTGGTCGCCCTGCGCAGCAAGGGTGAGACGGCCGAGGAGCTCGGCGCCCTCGCCGACACGATGCTCGCGCACGCTGTGCGGATCGAGGTGCCCGGGCGCACGGTCGACATCGTCGGCACGGGTGGAGACCGCGCCCACACGGTGAACATCTCGACGATGGCTTCGATCGTGATCGCGGGGACCGGGTTGCGCGTGGTCAAGCACGGGGGGCGGGCCTCGTCGTCGTCCACCGGGTCGGCCGACGTGCTCGAGGCGCTCGGCATCCGGCTCGACCACACCGTCGGGCGGGTCGCCGAGCTGGCGACCGAGGTCGGCATCACGTTCTGCTTCGCACAGGTCTTCCACCCGTCGATGCGCCACGCCGCTGTCGCCCGGCGCGAGCTGGGCATCGCCACGGCGTTCAACTTCCTCGGCCCCATCACCAACCCCGCTCAGCCCGCGTCAGCGGCCATCGGTGTCGCCGACGCGCGCATGGCCGTCCTGATGGCGAGCGTGCTGGCGGGTCGGGGGACGAGCGCGCTCGTCTTCCGCAACGACGACGGCCTCGACGAGCTCGCACCCACGGCCTCCTCGACCGTCTGGGAGGTCCGTGACGGACTCGTCGTCGAGCACCGTCTGGATGCGGTCGCCGACCTCGGGCTCGCCGCCCTCGAGGTCGCGGACCTGCGCGGGGGCGAGTCGGAGCTCAACGCCGGTGTCGTCCGCGGGGTGCTGGCGGGCGAGCTCGTTCCAGCGCGCGAGACGGTGCTGCTCAACGCTGCGGCGGCCCTGGTCGCCGACGGGACCCTGCCTGGCACTGCCCAGGGGACCCTCGTCGAACGCCTGCGCGCGGGTCTGAGACTCGCTGCCGTGTCGGTCGACTCCGGGGCGGCGCTCGACGTCCTCGAGCGGTGGAGGGCCGCCTCGGCCGCCTCCTGACCCCTCAGCGGTCGAGCGTCAGTCGTCGAGGCCGAGCGAGAAGGCCTCGTCGAGGTCGTGCTTCGAGTACGTCCGGAAAGCGATGTACGTCTGCGTCCGGAGCACACCCTCAACCTTGCTCAGGCGGTCGGCGATCACGTCGGCGAGCTTGTCGTGCTCGCGGACCCGCACGAGGGCGATGAGGTCGACCTCGCCGGTCACGGAGTAGACCTCGCTCACGCCGGGGACCTCCGCGATCGCCGCAGCGACCTCGGGGATGCGGGCGGCGTCGGTGTCGATGAGGACGATGGCAGTCAGCATGCGGCCATCATGCCGCTCCTGCGGTGTGTGCGCGCACGCGTGACCGGGCGTCGTCGGGCAACGCCGACGCGAGGTACGCCGACACGGATGCTGCCGTGGCCTCGGCACCGGCGCACGACTGAGCACCACGCACCGGGCACGCCCATCCCTCGGGGGCCTCGACGAGACGCACCCCTGGCGAGTCGAGCCACGCGAGCAGCAGGTCGGCCTCCTCGGGGTGCCCTGCGGGCGCTGGGGCGACGGGGCGGTCGACGTGCTCCGCTGACAGGCGCAGCGACTCGATGACGGGCCAGGGGTCGTCGGTGCGATCGACTCTCGCCGTGGCGGCGAGGCGTGCGTACCGGATGAGCACGACCTCCCAGCCGCCGTCAGGCGACCGCCTGGCCGCGACGAGCTCGGGGCAGTCGGACAGCGGGGAGAGCCGCTGCGCGCGGGCCGCGCCCCGCAGGAACGCGGTCAGCCGGTCCCGAACGGCTCCTGCCTCCTCGAACCGCTCCTGCGCGACGAGGGTGGCGATCCGGGTCGCGTGGGCACCGACCACAGCCGACGGGTCGGTGAGCATCGCCGACCGGACGGCGTGGACGACGTCGGCGTACGCGCCCGGGTCCTGGTGACCGGTGCACGGGGCGGCGCAGCGGCCCATGTCCGCACGTGCGCACGCGCTCGCGCTCGGGGCTGCGACGAGAGGCAGACGAGGCGTGCACTGTCGGATCGCGAACGTCTCATGCAGGGCGTCGATCGCGGACTGCGCTGCACCCTGGGAGGCGAACGGCCCGATGTGGGCCGAGACCGAGCCGCTCGTGGCCTCGCGCTCGCCCCCATCGACCCGGACCTCGCGCACGATGGACAACCGCGGGTACGGCTCGTGCGTCAGGCGCACCCAGGGCATGCGCTCGGGGAAGCGCGAGCGTCGGTTGTACCGCGGCGAGTGCTCCGCGATCAGCCGGAGCTCACGGACCCGCGCCTCGAGCGGCGTCGCGCACACGACGGGCGTGACCGCATGCGCGATCCGGACCATCTCTGTCATGCGGGCCCGCTTCTCGGCGGCCGTGAAGTAGCTCCGGACGCGGGTCCGGATCGACGTCGACCTCCCGACGTAGAGCACCTCCTCGTGTGGGCCACGGAACATGTAGACGCCCGGTGCGTCGGGCAAGCCGTCGGCGAGGTGACGCTTGCGGCGGACGTCGGAGGGGACCGGGTCGGTCGCTGAGGCGAGGTCCTCGAGGTGCGTGATGCCGAGCGGCGCGAGTCGGCTGAGCAGCGCGTGCAGCACGTCGACGGTGGCGCGCGCGTCGGACAGTGCGCGGTGGTCGGGCGTGACCGTCGCCCGGAAGAGGGCCGCGAGCGTGCCGAGCTTGTGGTTCGGGGCCTCGTCGCGGGTCACGACGCGGCGCGCCAGGCGCACCGTGTCGAGCACCTGGTTACCGGGCCACGAATAGCCCGTCTCGGCGGCGGCCGCCTTGAGAAACCCGATGTCGAAGGGCGCGTTGTGCGCGACGAGGACCGACCCGCGCGCGAACTCCAGGAAGCTCGGCAGGACCTCCGCGATGCGGGGTGCGCCGATCACCATCGAGGTCGTGATGCCGGTCAGCACCGAGATGAACGCCGGCACGGGGCCGCCCGGGTCGACGAGCGTCTGGAAC
>JAYTSH010000490.1:0-4748 GCA_043745755.1 Cellulomonas sp.
AGGACCTCAAGGACGCGGGCTTCAAGTCGGACGTGCAGTACGCGGCCGCCTCGGGCACCGTCGCCGACCAGCAGGGCCAGATCACCGCGATGGTGACCAAGGGCGCGAAGGTCATCATCATCGGTGCGGCCGACGGTGCGCAGCTCAGCACCCAGGTCGAGGCCGCTCAGGCCGCCGGCGCTCTGGTCATCGCGTACGACCGCCTGATCCTCAACACCAAGGCCATCGACTACTACGTCGCCTACGACAACTTCAAGGTCGGTCAGCTCCAGGGCCAGGCCCTGCTGGACGGCATGAAGGCCAAGAAGGCCACAGGCCCGTACACGATCGAGCTGTTCTCGGGCTCCTCGGACGACGCCAACGCGCCGGTGTTCTTCAACGGCGCGATGGACATCCTGAAGCCGGCGATCGACAAGGGTGACGTCATCGTCGGCTCGGGTCAGACCGACATCAAGCAGACGGCAACGGCCGGCTGGAAGGCCGAGAACGCCCAGAGCCGCATGGACTCGCTGCTGACGAGCACCTACAACGGCAACAAGACGCTCGATGGCGTCCTGTCCCCGAACGACACGCTGGCCCGCGCGATCATCACGTCGATCAAGGGTGCTGGCAAGGCTCTCCCGACCGTCACCGGTCAGGACTCCGAGGTCGAGTCGGTCAAGTCGATCATGGCTGGCGAGCAGTACTCCACGATCAACAAGGACACGCGCAACCTCGTCAAGGCCGCTGTCCAGATGGCGACCGACCTGAGCAAGGGCAAGACGCCCGACGTGAACGACACCAAGTCGTACAACAACGGTGTCAAGGTCGTCCCGGCGTACCTGCTGCCGCCGCAGATCGTCACCAAGGCGAACGCTGCCGAGTCGTACGCCAACGACCCGAAGCTGCTCGCTGTCGTCAAGGCTGCTTCCTGATCGCAGCGCGTCACCAGCACGACCGCACGACTGCACAACGGACGGGCTCGGCCGGGGATCACCCGGTCGGGCCCGTCCGGCATGTGCGGAGTGGTGCGGTTGCGGGGACGAGCTCGTGGGCGGATCGGGCGCGCCGGCGCAAAGTCTCTTGATGTCGAGTAATCTTGTCGAAGGCACGTGGACCCCCCAGCACAGGAGCATCCCCGCATGGCGAAGATCAAGGTCGTGGGCCCCGTCGTCGAGCTCGACGGCGACGAGATGACGCGGATCATCTGGCAGTTCATCAAGGACCGCCTGATCCACCCGTACCTCGACATCGACCTGCGGTACTACGACCTGTCGATCGAGAACCGTGACGCGACCGACGACCAGGTGACGATCGACGCGGCCTACGCGATCAAGGAGCACGGCGTCGGCGTGAAGTGCGCGACGATCACGCCCGACGAGGCCCGGGTCGAGGAGTTCGGCCTCAAGAAGATGTGGGTCTCGCCCAACGGCACCATCCGCAACATCCTCGGCGGCGTCGTCTTCCGCGAGCCGATCATCATCTCGAACATCCCGCGCCTCGTGCCCGGCTGGAACAAGCCCATCATCATCGGACGGCACGCTTTCGGCGACCAGTACCGCGCAACGAACTTCAAGGTCCCGGGCGCCGGCACGCTGACCCTCACGTTCATCCCGTCGGACGGCTCCGAGCCGATCGAGCAGGAGGTCGTGACGTACCCCGAGTGCGGCGGCGTCGCGATGGGGATGTACAACTTCAACGACTCGATCCGCGACTTCGCCCGCGCGTCGCTCGCGTACGGTCTGCAGCGCGGCTACCCGGTCTACCTGTCGACCAAGAACACGATCCTCAAGGCCTACGACGGCGCGTTCAAGGACATCTTCCAGGAGGTGTTCGACACCGAGTTCGCCACGCAGTTCGCCGCGGCCGGGCTGACGTACGAGCACCGCCTCATCGACGACATGGTCGCCGCGTCCATGAAATGGGAGGGCGGGTACGTCTGGGCCTGCAAGAACTACGACGGCGACGTCCAGTCAGACACTGTCGCGCAGGGCTTCGGCTCGCTCGGCCTCATGACGAGCGTCCTGATGACCCCCGACGGTACGACCGTCGAGGCCGAGGCGGCGCACGGAACCGTGACGCGGCACTACCGCCAGCATCAGGCGGGCAGGCCGACCTCGACGAACCCGATCGCGTCCATCTTCGCGTGGACCGGCGGGCTCAAGCACCGCGGCAAGCTGGACGGGACGCCCGAGGTCACGAGGTTCGCCGAGACGCTCGAGGACGTCGTCATCACGACAGTCGAGAGCGGCAAGATGACCAAGGACCTCGCGCTTCTCATCGGGCCCGACGCCGAGTGGCTCACGACCGAGGCCTTCCTCGCCGCACTCGACGAGAACCTCGCGGCCCGGCTGGCCTGACCGCTCGGGCCCTCTTACCCCCGTACCCGGGCGCAGACTCAGGAATGGCAGCACGATCGATCGAAGGAGATCCCTCATGACGAACCCCGTCAACGTCACGGTCACGGGCGCCGCCGGCCAGATCGGATATGCGCTGCTGTTCCGCATCGCCTCCGGCCAGCTGCTCGGCGCCGACACACCCGTCCGGCTCCGGCTCCTCGAGGTCACGCAGGGCATGAAGGCCGCAGCGGGAGTCGCGCTCGAGCTCGACGACTGCGCCTTCCCGCTGCTCGCGGGGGTCGACATCTTCGATGACGCGACTGCGGCCTTCGACGGCGCCAGCGTGGCTCTCCTCGTCGGCGCGCGACCCCGGACCGCGGGCATGGAGCGGGCCGACCTGCTCTCGGCGAACGGTGGGATCTTCCGACCGCAGGGGCAGGCGATCAACGCGGGTGCCGCGGCCGACATCCGTGTCCTCGTCGTGGGGAACCCCGCCAACACGAACGCCCTGATCGCGGCGTCGCATGCGCCGGACGTCCCGGCGGGTCGCTTCACTGCGATGACCCGCCTCGACCACAACCGTGCGCACATCCAGCTTGCCAAGAAGACCGGCGCGCAGCTCACCGACGTCAAACGCCTCGCGATCTGGGGCAACCACTCGACGACGCAGTACCCCGACATCACGCATGCCACTATCGCTGGTCGCCCCGCGACGGACGTCGTCGCCGACCCCCGGTGGGTCGAGGACGTGTTCATCCCGACGGTCGCCCAGCGCGGTGCGGCGATCATCGAGGCGCGTGGCCAGTCGTCGGCGGCCTCGGCGGCGAACGCTGCGATCGACCACGTGCACTCGTGGGTCAACGGCACACCGGCGGGCGACTGGACGTCGGCCGGGATCGTCTCCGACGGGTCGTACGGGGTGCCCGAGGGCCTCATCTCGTCGTTCCCTGTGACGTCGGACGGTGGCGAGTGGCACATCGTGCACGGGCTTGAGGTCGACGAGTTCTCGCGCGTCCGCATCGATGCGTCGGTCGCCGAGCTCGTCGAAGAGCGTGCGGCGGTCCGGGCGCTCGGGCTCATCTGAGCCGCCGGGTGCGGCGGTCCGGGGACCGGTGAGCGTGCGCGTCGCGATCAGGGTCAAGCCGGGTGCGTCCCGTGCGCGCGTCGGCGGTCTGCGCGGCGACCGGCTCGTCGTGGCCGTGAACGCCCGGGCGGTCGACGGCGCGGCGACAGAGGCGGCCCTCGCGGCCCTTGCGGAGTCCCTCGGGGCGAGGCGCCGGAACGTGCGGCTGGTCTCGGGTCCGACGAGCCGGGACAAGCTCGTCGAGGTCGACGACTCCGTTCCGGGCCTCGCGGAGCGCCTCGACGAGCTGCGCGCGCTCGGCTGAGCGGGGGGCTGCCAGCCGGGCTGAGCGGACGGCAGCGGACCACCCACGCGGATCGACCTGTGTGTCGGCTGTAAGCCGCTGGGCCCGTGCCCACCGGGTCGCAGGCGTTTCACCTGCGCAGACGCCATCGACGATGACACGAAGCCCTGGAGTATTCATCCCACGATGTCGTGCAGAGTTTCAGATATTGCGGTGATTTGCAGTAATCGCTACCGTCTCTGCCACACGCCACCCCGCACATCGTTGTGCGGGCGACGAAGGAGCCGGGAATGGTCGCTGTCGACGCAATGGTCCGGAAGCTCACCTCAACACTTGCCGCCGTGGCTCTCGCCACCGTCGGACTCGTGGCGGGCACGTCCGGGGCGGGCACGGTCGCCGCGGCCGCGGTGCCACGCACGTTCGCGCTCGTCGGATCGCTCCAGCACGAGCTCGGCTGCCCAGGTGACTGGCAACCCGACTGCACCGCGACAGCACTCGCGCCCACCGCGACCCCCGGGCAGTACGCGGCCGAGTGGACCCTGCCCGCAGGCTCCTTCGAGTACAAGGTCGCGGTGAACGGGACCTGGGACGAGGCGTACGGGGCGAACGGCGGGGCGGACAACATCCCGCTCGTGCTGGCCGGATCGGCGAAGGTCCGGTTCACATTCGACGACACGACCCACCGGATCGCGCTCGCGCCGGTCGGCCTCCCCGGTGGCTACACCGCGGCTGACGACGCGCTCGTGGCAGCTCCCGCGCGCGAGGCCGGCGACGGCCAGCGGTTCTACTTCGCGATGACCGACCGGTTCGCGAACGGCGACACGTCGAACGACACCGGTGGCCTGACGGGCGACCGGTTGACGACGGGCTACGACCCGACCGACAAGGGCTTCTACTCGGGTGGCGACCTCTCGGGTCTGCGCAGCAAGCTCGACTACATCCAGGGTCTGGGCACGACGGCGATCTGGCTGACCCCGTCGTTCGTGAACAAGCCGGTCCAGGGCACGGGCGCGAACGCCTCTGCCGGCTACCACGGCTACTGGATCACCGACTTCACGCACAT
>JAYTSH010000491.1:0-14007 GCA_043745755.1 Cellulomonas sp.
GATCAGCTCGGAGAGCTGGGCCCACGACGTGATCGCGTGACTGTCGTAGCTCGTGATGCGGTCGCCCGGCTGGAGGCCCGCAGCCGCGGCGGGCGCGAGCGCGTCAGCAGAGGTGCAGGTGGCCGACGCGGCGGCGCTCGCCGGGAGCACGCACTGCGACACGCCGGCGAGCGTCGTGGACGCTACCGGCGACCCGAAGCCGACCATCACCACCCCGAGCAGCACCGCCGCGATCACGAGGTTCATCACGGGTCCGCCGAGCATGACGACGAGCTTCTTCGGTGCCGAGAGCCGGTAGAACGCCCGATGGTCCTCGCCGGGACGGATCTCCTGGGCGCTCAGCTCACGCGCCTGCGCGGCGATCCGCCCGAAGACGGTGCGCGGCTGCGGGTCGCCCATCGCCGCCGCGGTCGGGTACATCCCGACGAGCCGGACGTACCCGCCGAGCGGGATCGCCTTGATGCCATACTCGGTCTCACCGCGGGTGCGCGACCACACCGTGGGGCCGAACCCGACGAAGTAGTGGCTGACCCGGACGCCGAACCTCCGGGCGGGCATCATGTGCCCGACCTCGTGAAGCGCGATCGAGACGAGCACGCCGACGAACAGGACGAGTACACCGACGAGGTACGCCACCACGGCTCCGATCAGGTCGCGCGGGCCCCATGCGCCCGCCCCAGTCCCTCATCATCCACTGTGATCCTGGGTGTGCGCTGCGCGCTCAGTGCCTCGACGAGGATTCACCAGCCGCGTCGACTGACGAGGACACCACCCGCACCACAACGGATTTCGTTGCGTCAGGCACGTTCCGGCGACGATCTGCTCGGATAGGATCCCGGAATGGCCCCTGATCCCGAAGCCCGGCCCGGTCTTGCGCAACATCGGCGGATCATCACCGAGATCCCTGGCCCGCGGTCGCGCGCTCTCGCCGAGCGGCGCGCGCGCGTGGTCGCAGCCGGGGTGTCCTCGACGTTCCCGGTCTACGTCGCGCGCGCCTCCGGCGCCGTGCTGGAGGACGTCGACGGCAACGTACTGATCGACCTCGGTTCCGGGATCGCCGTCACGTCGGTCGGTGGGAGTGCTCCGGAGGTCGTCGCTGCGGTCGCGGCGCAGGCGGCCGACTTCACGCACACGTGCTTCATGGTCAGCCCCTACGAGTCCTACGTCGCCGTGTGCGAGGCCCTCGCCCGCCTGACCCCGGGCGACCACGAGAAGCGCTCCGTGCTCGTCAACTCGGGCGCCGAGGCCGTCGAGAACGCCGTCAAGATCGCCCGTCGGGCCACCGGCCGCGACGCCGTCGTCGTGCTCGACCACGCCTACCACGGCCGCACGAACCTCACGATGGCCATGACGGCCAAGGCCATGCCGTACAAGACCGGCTTCGGACCGTTCGCGGGCGAGGTCTACCGGGTGCCGCCGTCCTACCCGTTGCGCGACCCCGAGGGCATGACCGGCGAGCAGGCGGCCCAGCGCGCGATCGACCTCGCGCAGCGGCAGGTGGGCGCCGACCGGATCGCGGCGATCGTCGTCGAGCCGATCCTTGGCGAGGGCGGCTTCATCGTGCCCGCGCGTGGCTTCCTGCCCGCACTCGCGGCCTGGGCGCGCGCGCACGGCATCGTCTTCGTGGCGGACGAGGTCCAGACGGGCTTCGCGCGCACGGGTGCGATGTTCGCGTGCGACGACGAGGGCATAGTGCCCGACCTCGTCGCGGTCGCCAAGGGCATCGCAGGGGGCCTGCCGCTCGCAGGTGTGACCGGCCGCGCCGAGCTGCTCGACGCGGTCCACAGCGGGGGCCTCGGCGGGACGTTCGGCGGCAACCCGGTCGCGTGCGCGGCTGCCCTCGCGGCGATCGACGTCTACGAGCGTGACGACCTCGCGGGCGCGGCCCGGGCGATCGAACGACGCGTGCTGCCGCGACTTCGTGACCTCGCGACGCGCGTGAGCGCGATCGCGGAGGTCCGCGGGCGCGGTGCGATGCTCGCGCTCGAGCTCGTGCGTCCCGGCACGCTCGAGCCCGACGCCGCGGAGGCGGCCCGTGTCGCGCGCGCGTGCGCCGCACAGGGCGTGCTCGTCCTCACGTGCGGAACGTGGGGAAACGTGCTGCGCCTGCTGCCGCCGCTGGTGATCGACGACGCGCTCCTGGATGACGCGCTCGACGTGCTCGAGGCCGCACTCGCGGCTGACGGCTGATGGCGTGGCCGCGGCGCGACCCTGACCGCTGGTCGTCAGTCGACTGCGGACACGACCCGGTCGCGACCGGCACGCTTGGCCCGGTACATCAGTGCGTCGACGCGGCCGAGGACGTCATCCGGGTCCTCGTCGGCTCGCAGCGCGGTGACCCCGAAGCTCGCGGTCACCGAGGCGCCTGCGATGCCCGCGACGGCGTCGGGCAGCACCCTGCGGATACGGTCGGCCAGCGCGGTCGCCTCGGCGAGCGCCATGCCGGGCACCACGACCACGAACTCCTCGCCACCGACGCGTGCCACGAGGTCGTTCTCGCGCACGTGCCGCTGCAGGACCGTCGCGACCATGCACAGCACCTCGTCGCCGACGTGGTGCCCGCGCTCGTCGTTGATCCGCTTGAAGTGATCGACGTCGAGGTAGACGACCGCGACGTGAGTACCACGCGCAGCGGCCGCAGCCTGGTACGTCAGCTCGTCGAGCAGCCGTCGTCGGTTCGCCGCCCCCGTCAGCGGGTCCCGGTACGCCATCTCCCGCATCGCCGCAGCCTCGATGGTCGCGTTCGCGGCCGATCGGAAGGCCCGGGCGGCACGCTCCTTGGCGCGCGACAGCACGTACACCATGCCGGTCAGGACCAGCATGTACACGCCGAACCGCAGCAGGTCGGCGAGATGCGCGTCACGGTCGGGGCCGGTGTGCAGCGCGATGAGGCCCACGACCACCGAGCCGCCCGTGACAGCCAGGGCGTGCAGGAGCGCGACCCGCGTGGGGTACACGAGATAGCCGATGACGGCGAAGAGCACGAAGCCCATGAACGTCTGCGGGAACAGGGCGTTCCAGCCCTGGCCCGCGTCGGGCGGCGCGAGCAGCCTCTCGTCCATGACGACGAGCCAGGTGACCACGAGCACGGCGAGGAAGGCCCGAGAGAAGAGGAGCACCACGCGCGGCCGCCGCAGGATCACCCAGGCGAACGTCCCGACCGCCACGAGGAGGAACGGGAACGAGTAGCGGATGAACGTGTCGTGCGTGCCCAGGACGATCATCTCCCCGACGATCGACGTCCCTCCGATCGCCAGGCACACGAGCAGGACGCGCCGCACGAGACGCATGTTCTGCTCGCTGAACGCACGCGCCTCGAAGTCCGCGCCGGCGTGGGCGCGCTCGGGCCCGGGCCCGGCCCCGCGAAGACGCCTCAACCAGCGCATGGTCACACCTCGCGTTCCTCCAAGCCCCAGGGCGATCCGTACCCGTCGGGCGCGGGTGCTGCCAGGAGCTCGAGGAAAGGTACGGCGTCGAACGCCTCCGCGCCGAGCACGCCCACGCCGGACCAGGTGCCCGCGGACAGCAGCTCGAGCGCCACGACCGGGTTGACCGCCGTCTGCCAGACGACGCACTGCGCGCCGTACTGCGCCATCGACCACGCGTTGTCGACGATGTGGTGCAGGTAGACCTCACGCGGATTCCCGTCGGGGCCCGTGCCCGTGACGAGCAGGCCGGCGCACGTTGAGCCCGTCATCCGCGGTCCGATCGTCGCGGGGTCCGGCAGCACCGCCGCCACCACGTCGCGCGGGCTCACCGCGACACCCTTGACGAGGACCGGCTTCGTCGAGTCCAGGCCGAGCGTGTGCAGGGTGCGCAGCACGGAGATGAACTCCTCGCCCAGCCCGTACTTGAACGTGACCTTGCGCGCGTCGACCCAGCGCGGCATGAGGAGAACCTCCTCGTGCTCGACGTGCACACACTCGACCGGCCCGATCGGCTCAGGGAACCGGAAGACCTCCGGATCGGAGAACGGCTGGACCGTGTACCAGCCGTCAGCGGTGCCCGACCCCGCCGCGGCGCGCTCCGCAGACCAGATGACCGGCGGGTTCAGGCACTCCTCGATCGTCGTCCAGATCGAGAACGAGGGTGCGAAGATCGGCTCGCCGTCGTCTCCGTGCACGACGAGGTTCGCCCCGTCGCGCACCCCGAGCTCGTCGATGCGGGAGAAGAGATGGTCGGCCGCGTACCGCGCGAACACGTCCGACAGGCCCGGCTCGACGCCCATGCCCACGAGGGCGAGCCGGCCCGCGTCCTGCCACGAGCCCGCGAGCGCGAACTGCTCGTCGCCGAGCTTGACGCCCACCTCCTCGAACGGGCGCTCGGGGTGCGGGAGCGACAGCGACATGGCCATGTCGAGGTAGTCGGCACCGGCGGCCAGGGTGCCGGTGAAGACCGGCATCACGAACCGCGGGTCGACCGCGTTGAGCACGTGCGTTCCCCGGTGCGCACGCACGAGCGCCTCGACCGCACCCGTGTCGGACGCGTCGACGACCGCGGCGACGAACCGGCCGCCGACGACGTCGCGCTCAGCAGCGGCAGCCACCGTGCGCCGTGCGCGTGCCGCGTCGTAGTCGGCCACCACCATCGTCTCGAAGAACTCCCGGCGTGCGGCGATGCGGGCGACCGCGTCGCCCACGCCACCGCTGCCCACGACGACGATCCGCATGGCCGACCTCTCGTTGCCGCTCCGGTCAGCGCCCACGTCGCCTGCCGCCCTGGACGATCTGTACCCCCACGACGATGACGAGCGCCAGGATGAACATGAACGACCCGATCACGTTGGCCTGCGGCGGGATGCCCCGTGTCGCGGAAACGTAGACGAACTTCGGGAACGTCGTGAAGCTGCCCGAGTTGAAGTTCGTGATGATGAAGTCGTCGAAACTGAGGCTGAACGACAGCAGCGCGGCAGCCGCGATACCGGGGACCAGCAGCGGGAACGTGACCTTCCAGAACGCGAGCCACGGCGATGCGTACAGGTCCGCTGCAGCCTCCTCGAGCCGCGGGTCCAGGCTCGCGACGCGCGCCTTGACGGTCACGACCACGAAGCTGATGCAGAACATCACGTGCGCCGCCACGACCGTCCAGAAGCCGAGCTGGACCCGCAGCGACAGGAACTGGGCGAGCAGCGCAGCGCCGAGCACGACCTCGGGGGTCGACATCGGCAGGAAGATCAGCAGGTTCGCGAGCGCGCGGCCGCGGAACTTGTAGCGCACGAGCGCGATCGCGGCCAGCGTCCCGAGCACCGTCGCGATCGAGGTGGCGAGCAGCCCGACCTCGATCGAGTTCCTGAAGGCCTCGCACACCTGCGGGGCGCCGCACGGGTTCTTCCAGTTGTCGAGCGTGAAGCCCCGCCACACGAGGTTGGTCTTGCCCGCGCTGTTGAACGAGAACGCGACCGTATAGGCGACCGGAACGAGCAGGTAGGCGAAGGCGATGGCCGCAAACAGCGGCACGACGACGTCCCCCAGCCGCCACCGCCCGAGCATCTTCCTGGCGGGGGCCGCTGCTGGTCGGGACCGTGAGGTGGCCGGCGCCGGAGCAGCGGTGAGGCTCATACGAGCTCCTCCGTCCCGGCGCGGCGCACGTAGGTGCTCACGAGAGCGAGGATCGCGACCATGAGCACGACAGAGAGCGCCGAGGCCGTCGGGTAGTCAAGCACCTTGAAGAACCGTGCGTCGATCACCTGCCCGATCATCGCCGTGTCCGTGCTGTTGCCGAGCAGGCTCGAGTTGACGTAGTCGCCCGACGCCGGGATGAACGTCAGCAGCGTCCCGGACACGACCCCGGGCATCGACAGCGGCAGCGTGACCGTGCGGAACGTCGTGAAGCCGTTGGCGTACAGGTCCCCGCCGGCCTCGATGAGGCTGGGGTCGAGGCGCCCGAGACTCGCATAGATGGGGAGCGCCATGAACGGCAGGAAGTTGTACGTGAGGCCGGCCACGACGGCGAAGGCGGTCGCGGTCAGGCGACCGTCGGGCGCCATCAGGTGCAGCCACTTGAACGCCGTCACGACGAATGCGTCGTCGGCAAGGATCTGCTTCCACGCGATGGTGCGCAAGATGAAGCTCGTGAAGAACGGCGCGATGATCAGGACGAGCAGCATCCCCTGCAGCATCGAGCGGCCGCGGGCCCGCACCGCGATGACGTAGGCCATCGGGTAGCCGATGAGCAGCGCCGCGACGGTCGCGATGAGCGCGAAGACGAACGACCGCACGAGCTGCGGCCAGAACTGGCTCAGCGCAGCGACGTAGTTCTGCCAGTGGAACGCCGGCTGGAACTGCCCGACGTCGCCGCCCGGCACCTTGACGTACAGCGAGGTCGCGAGCAGCGCGACCGCGGGGACGACGAAGAACAGCACCAGGTACGCGGTCCCCGGCAGCAGCATGAGCGAGGCGCCCGTCCGCGCGCGCTTGATCGGACGCGGTGCGGGGGCCCCCGCGCCCTGCTCCGACAGCGCCGCCGCGATGCTCACGGCTCGTCGTCCAGGTCAGCGGTGCCGTCGGCGGCGTCCTCGTGGCCGTCGAGGCCGAACGTGTGGTCGACCGACCACGCCAGCGAGACGAGGTCGCCGACCCGGAGCGTCGCACCGCCGACGAGGTTCTGGGCGAACACGGTGAACGTGCCGAGCCTGTCCAGGTCGACGAGGTACTGCGTGCTCACACCCGTGAACGAGACGTCGGTCACCGTGCCGGGGCCCAGCACGTTGCTGCCCGGACCGGGCTCCTGCCGGGCCAGCAACAGCTGGATCTTCTCGGGCCGCACGCCCACCAGGACGTCGCCGACGACGCTGACCGCACGCGCGGTCGGCACGACGAGACGGGTCCCAGCCACCTGGACCCCGATCGTGCCCGACCCCGTCTCCACCACTGTGCCGGCGACGAGGTTCGACTGCCCGAGGAAGTTGGCCACGAACACCGTGCGGGGCAGCTCGTAGAGCTCGGCCGGTGCGCCCTGCTGCTCGATGCGACCGCGGTTCATCACCGCGACCGTGTCGGCCATCGTCATGGCCTCTTCTTGGTCGTGCGTGACGTGCACGAACGTCAGACCCACCTCGGTCTGGATGCGCTTGAGCTCGAGCTGCATCTGGCGTCGCAGCTTGAGGTCGAGCGCACCCAGCGGCTCGTCGAGCAGCAGCACAGCAGGGTTGTTCACCAGGGCCCGCGCGAGAGCGACCCGCTGCTGCTGGCCGCCCGACAGCTCGCTCGGCCGGCGATCCGCGAGGTGACGCAGCTGGACGAGGTCGAGCCCCTCGGCCGCGCGCTCGAGCGGCTGGGCGACCCGTTTGCGGCGCAGCCCGAACGCGACGTTCTCGAGCACCGTCAGGTGGGGAAACAGCGCGTAGCTCTGGAAGACGGTGTTGACGTGCCGCTGATGGGCCCGAGTGCCGGTCAGGTCGCGGCCGCCGATCGAGATCGCGCCCGACGTCGGCTGCTCGAGCCCCGCCACCATCCGCAGCGTCGTCGTCTTGCCGCAGCCCGACGGTCCGAGCAGGGCGAAGAACGAGCCGGAGGGAACCGTCAGCGTGAGCTTGTCCACGGCCAGGTAGGTGCCAAAGGCCTTGCTGACGTCCCACAGCTCGAGATCCGCTCCCCCGCCCCCCCGGGCTGCCGCGGCCGCCATCACGCGCCGATCACGTCGAGAAAGGCCTTGTTGTACGCCGTCTCCTCGTCGGGGGTGAGCGTCCGGAAGACGTGCGTCTTGGCGAGGGTCGCGGCGTCGGGGAAGATGAGCTGGTTGTCGACGAGGGTCGGGTCGATCGCCTCCATCGCCTTCTGGGCGCCCTGGACCGGCGTGATGTAGTTGACCCACGCCGCGACCTGCGCCGCGACCTCGGGGTCGTAGTAGTAGTCGATCAGCTTCTCGGTGTTCGCCTTGTGGGTCGCACCGATGGGGATCATGACGTTGTCGCTCCAGAGCGTCCCCCCCGACTCCGGGAGGGCGAACTGGAAGCGGTCGGCGTTGTCGTGGTTGAGCGTCGTGATGTCGCCCGACCACCCGATGACCGCGACCGCGTCGCCCGAGACGAGGTCCTGCGTGTAAGAGTTGCCGCGCACCTGGCGGATGTGGCCCGAGGCGATCTTCCCCTTGAGGACCGCAAGGGCGGCGTCGAACTGGTCCTTGCCCCAGCCACCTGACGGGTCGACCCCCTGGTCGAGCATGATGAGACCAACCGTGTCGCGCATCTCCGCGAGGACCTCGACACGCCCCGCGAGGGCGGGGGCCCACAGGTCGGACAGGGTCGCGAGGCCCTTTGGGACCTTGTCCTTGGCCCAGGCCAAGCCGCCGAAGCCCGACTGCCACGTCAGCGAGTGCGTGCGACCGGGGTCGAAGTCGACGTTCGCGAGGTTCGGCAGGATGTTCTTCGCGTTGGGGATGGCAGACTTGTCGAGCTCCTGGGTGTAGCCCAGGCGGATCATGCGTGCGGCCATCCAGTCCGTCAGCACGACCAAGTCATAGCCGATGTCCTGGCCGTTCGCCAGCTGTCCCGAGACCTTGCCGTAGAACGAGTCGTTGTCCTCGATGTCCTCGGCGTACGTCACCTTGATCCCGGTCTTGGCCGTGAACGCCTCGAGCGTGGGGTACCCGTTGCCGGCCGCGTTCTGGTCGAGGTACAGCGTCCAGTTGGCCCAGTGGACCGTCTTGTCCGTCGCGGACACGTCCGTCGCGCCGCGCGCCGACAACGCCGCGGACGCCGTCGCCGAGCTCGAGCCTCCCGTGCCGCACGCGGCGAGAAGTGCGCCGGTTCCCACGGTTCCGAGCGCCGCCGTGAGGAACTGACGGCGGGACAGCCCGGACGACGTCCGCGGTCTGGCCGCCTCGGCGATCAGGGCGCGCACGCGTGGGTCCTGCGGGAGCGGTCTGGGGTGGGGCGACATGGCACTCCTCGGATCGAGCCGCCCCGGGGGGACAGCGCTGGGCCGGCGACCTGCTGACGATGAAGTGATGATGGTGTCGCGTGAGACCCCAGATCACAAGGATTTCGTTGCGCTGGACTCGAGATGCAACGAAAAGTTTTTACGATTGGAACATTGGATGCGCTTCCCGGCACATCGAGCGCCCCGGACCGCGCGCCCGGTCAGGCGTCGAGTGCGCTCATGACGTGCTTGATGCGGGTGTAGTCCTCGAACCCGTACATCGAGAGGTCCTTGCCGTAGCCGGAGTGCTTGAACCCGCCGTGCGGCATCTCCGAGACGAACGGGATGTGAGTGTTGATCCACACGACGCCGAAGTCGAGCACGCGCGACATTCGCATCGCGGTGCCGTGGTCCCGGGTCCAGACCGAGCTCGAGAGCCCGTACTCGACCCCGTTGGCCAGGCGGACCGCCTCGGCCTCGTCGGTGAACGTCTGCACCGTGATGACCGGACCGAAGATCTCCTGCTGCACGGCCTCGTCGGCCTGCCTGAGACCGTCCACGAGCGTGGCCTCGTGGAAGTAGCCGCGGGTACCGACCCGATGACCGCCGACCACGACGTCCGCGTGGTCAGGAAGCCGGTCGAGGAAGCCCGTGACCCGCGCGAGCTGCGCGTCGTTGTTCACCGGCCCGAAGGCCACCGACGCGTCGTCGGGCATCCCGGTGCGCTGCCCGCGCGCCTGCTCGGCGAGCGCGGCCACGAAGTCGTCGTGCACCGAGGCGTGCACGAGGACGCGGGTTGCCGCCGTGCAGTCCTGGCCGGCGTTGAAGTACCCGGCCATCGCGATCCCCTGGGCCGCCGCGCCGAGGTCCGCGTCGGCGAACACGACCACCGGAGCCTTGCCCCCGAGCTCGAGGTGCACCCGCTTGACGTCCCGAGCGGCCGAGCCGGCCACCTCCATCCCTGCCCGCACCGAACCGGTGATCGAGACCATGTCAGGGCGGGGGTGGTCGACGAGCGCGCGGCCCGTGTCGCGGTCACCGCACAGGACGTTGAAGACGCCCGGCGGGAGGAACTCGGCCGCGACCTCGGCGAGCAGGAGCGTCGAGGCGGGCGTCGTGTCGGACGGCTTGAGCACGACGGTGTTGCCCGCCGCGAGCGCCGGAGCCATCTTCCAGACCGCCATCATGAGCGGGTAGTTCCACGGCGTGACCTGCCCGATGACGCCGACCGGCTCACGGCGGACGAACGATGTGAACCCGGCCATGTACTCGCCGGCCGATGCTCCCTCGAGGATGCGCGCGGCGCCCGCGAAGAACCGGAAGTGGTCACCGCAGAGCGGCACCTCCTCGGTCGCGGTCAGGCCGAGCGGCTTACCAGTGTCCTTCGACTCGACCGCGACGAACTCCGCCGCACGGGCATCGATCGCGTCGGCGATGTGCAGCAGGGCCCGCTGACGCTCGGCGGGAGTCGTGCGACCCCAGGACTCGAACGCCTCCGATGCCGCCGCCACGGCCGCAGCCACGTCACCGGCGCCGCTGACCGGCGCGCGAACATAGGCCTCACCGGTCGTCGGGTCGATCACCTCGCTCGTGCGCCCGTCAGCGGCGCCGGTGTGCCGGCCTGCCACGAAGTTCTGCAGCTCAGGAAGCGCTGGGGTCGCAGGGCTCACGTCGGACTCCTCCGGGCCGTGCGCGGGCAGTGCTCCACCCGCGTCCGCCGCAGGCTAACCCGGGGGCGTCGTCCAGTACAGCCCCATCGGTCGATTTCCGCGCTACAACGACGCTCGAGCAAGCGAATCAGCTGCACGGACGTCTTCTGAGCACGGATTCACTTGCGCGATCGACATTGAGCCGCAACCATCAGG
The DNA here is from genome assembly GCA_043745755.1 of Cellulomonas sp. Taxonomy (GTDB): domain Bacteria; phylum Actinomycetota; class Actinomycetes; order Actinomycetales; family Cellulomonadaceae; genus Cellulomonas_A. Next base: position 10,724 of record JAYTSH010000491.1, read on the forward strand.
GGGTGACAACTCGACCCTCCGCTCCCATCGCGCCGCTGCTCGACGACCTCTCCAAGGCCATCATCGAACAGCTCCAGGAGGACGGTCGACGTGCCTACGCCACGATCGGCAAGGCCGTCGGCCTCTCCGAGGCTGCGGTTCGCCAGCGCGTGCAGCGCCTCGTAGAGGGCGGGATCGTCCAGATCGTCGCGGTCACCGACCCCGTCCAGGTCGGCTTCACGCGCCAGGCCATGATCGGCATCAGGGCCGAGGGCGACCTCGAGGCGCTGGCCGATGGGCTCGCCGCAATTGCGGAGGTCGACTACGTCGTCATCACTGCGGGCGGCTTCGACGTTCTCGCGGAGGTCGTCTGCGAGGACGACGACCACCTCCTCGAGGTGCTCAACCACAAGATCCGCGCCCTGCCAGGGGTGCGGGCCACGGAGACCTTCGTCTACCTGAAGCTCCGCAAGCAGCTCTACAACTGGGGTACCCGATGACCGGATCGACCACGCCCCGCGGCACGCTCCGAGCCACGGCCGCCCGTGACCACCTGTGGGGGCACTTCACCCGTCAGAGCGCGTGGGAGCACAACGTCCCGGTCATCGTGCGAGGCGAGGGCCACCACATCTGGGACGACACCGGCAGGCAGTACATCGACGGGCTCTCGGGCCTGTTCGTCGTCCAGGTCGGCCATGGCCGCGCCGAGCTCGCCGAGCGTGCCCGCCAGCAGGCCCAGCAGCTCGCCTTCTTCCCGCTGTGGTCGTACGCGCACCCGCAGGCGATCGACCTCGCCGAGCGGCTGGCCGCGCACGCGCCGGGCGACCTGAACCGGGTCTTCTTCACGACGGGCGGCGGCGAGGCCGTCGAGACCGCCTGGAAGCTCGCGAAGCAGTACTGGAAGCTCGTCGGCAAGCCCGGCAAGCACAAGGTCATCTCTCGCGCCGTCGCCTACCACGGCACCCCGCAGGGCGCCCTGTCCATCACCGGCATCCCGGCGCTCAAGGCCCCGTTCGAGCCGCTCGTGCCCGGTGCGCACAAAGTGCCCAACACCAACATCTACCGCGGCCCCGAGCACCTGCGTGACGACCCCCAGGCCTTCGGCCGCTGGGCGGCCGACCGCATCGAGGAGGCGATCCTCTTCGAGGGCGCCGACACCGTGGCGGCCGTCTTCCTCGAGCCGGTGCAGAACTCGGGCGGTTGCTTCCCGCCGCCTCCCGGGTACTTCGAGCGCGTGCGTGAGATCTGCGACGCGCACGACGTGCTGCTCGTCTCCGACGAGGTCATCTGCGCGTTCGGCCGCATCGGCGAGATCTTCGCGTGCGACGACTTCGGTTACGTGCCTGACATGATCACGTGCGCCAAGGGGCTGACCTCGGGGTACTCGCCGATCGGCGCCACGATCGTCTCCGACCGCCTGTTCGAACCGTTCCGCACAGGCAGCACGACCTTCTACCACGGGTACACCTTCGGCGGGCACCCGGTCTCGGCCGCTGTCGCGATGGCGAACCTGGACATCTTCGAGCGAGAGCACCTCACCGAGCGGGTCCACACCAATGCGCCGATCTTCCAGGCGACCCTCGAGAAGCTCCTCGACCTGCCGATCGTCGGCGACGTGCGCGGGGCCGGCTACTTCTACGGGATCGAGCTCGTCAAGGACAAGACGACCCGGGAGACGTTCGACGACGACGAGAGCGAGCGCCTGCTCCGCGGGTTCCTGTCCAAGGCCTTGTTCGAGGCCGGCCTCTACTGCCGGGCCGACGACCGTGGGGACCCCGTGATCCAGCTCGCTCCGCCGTTGACGACGGGTCCGGCCGAGTTCGACCAGATCGAGCAGATCCTGCGAGGCGTGCTCACCGAAGCCTGGAACCAGCTGTGACGGAGCCTCGGGGAATCTCGCTCTGGTTCGACCAGCTCGCCGCTGCCCCTCGGACCGCGGCGACCGGTCCCGAGCCGCTCGCACCCCGGCCGTCGCTCGACGGCGACACGCAGGGGGACGTCGTCGTGGTCGGCGCGGGCCTCACCGGGCTGTGGACCGCGTACTACCTGCTCGAGGCCGACCCGTCGCTCGACGTGATCGTCGTCGAGCAGGAGACCGCGGGCTTCGGTGCGAGCGGCCGCAACGGCGGCTGGTGCTCGGCGCTCTTCCCGACCTCGCCGGAGGGCCTCGCGCGCCGGCACGGGCGCGATGCCGCTCTCGCGATGCGGGCCGCGATGCGGGACACGGTCGTCGAGGTCGGCGGCGTCGCGGCGGCCGAGGAGATCGAGTGCGACTTCGCCTACGGCGGCACGGTCACCCTCGCCCGGACCCGGCCGCAGCTCGTCCGCCTGAGCGCCGAGGCTCACGGGAGCGCGCTCTGGGGCGACGAGGTGCACCTTCTCGACGCCGCGGGTGTCGCTGAGCACGTCGTCGCCGACGGCGCCATCGGCGGCACCTGGACACCCGACTGCGCCCGGATCCAGCCGGCCCGGCTCGTGCGCGGACTCGCCGACGTGGTGACCGCGCGGGGTGCACGCCTGGTCGAGCGCACACGTGCCCTGCGGCTGTCGCCGCGAGCCGTCGTCACCGACCAGGGCACCGTGCGCGCGCGGACGGTCGTCCGAGCCACCGAGGCGTGGACGTCACAGCTGCCCGGCAGCCGTCGGGACGTCGTCCCGGTCTACTCCCAGATGATCGCGACGGAGCCGCTGTCGGCATCGTTCTGGGCCGAGACCGGCCTGGCCCGAGGCCAGACGTTCACCGACGGGCGCCACCTGATCGTGTACGGCCAGCGCACCAGCGACGACCGGATCGCGTTCGGCGGACGAGGCGCGCCGTACCACTGGGGATCGGAGATCCGGCCCGGGTTCGACCACGACGCCCGCGTGGCCGAGCACCTGCGGGCCGCCCTCGTCGATCTCTTCCCCGGCGCGGCGCGCGCGCGCATCACGCACGCCTGGGGCGGCCCGCTGGCCATCCCACGGGACTTTCACCCCTCGGTCGGGTACGACGAGAACACCCAGATGGCGTGGGCTGGCGGGTACGTCGGAGACGGCGTCGCCACGTCGAACCTCGCCGGTCGCACGATCGCCGACCTGGTCACGGGGTCGAACAGCCCGCTCGTGCGCCTGCCGTGGGTCGGTCACCGCTCGCCGTCGTGGGAGCCGGAGCCACTGCGCTGGGCGGGCATCACAGCCGGGCTCCGCGGCGCAGCGCTCGCGGACCTCGAGGAGCGGATCACCGGGCGCCCGAGCCGCGTGGCGCGCGCGTTGACGCCGATGCTCGGGCACTGAGGGCGGACAGCCACCGAGCCCCCTCAGCGCCG
>JAYTSH010000492.1:0-1713 GCA_043745755.1 Cellulomonas sp.
CGGAAGCAGAACCATGCCCACCAACGATCCACGTCCCAGGAAGGCCGAGCGTCGCGACGAGGCCCGGGTCAAGACCATCCAGATGCGCGAGCAGCAGAAGAAGCGCGAGAGGCGCAACCGGATCATCGCGATCAGCGGACTCGTCGCGGCGGTCGTCGTGCTCGTCGTCGTCGTCGCGCTCATCCTGGGCCAGACGAAGGGCACCACCGCAGGCGCCGCGTACACCGGCGATGCCGTCAAGCTCGCCGACGTCGCGATGCCCTCGACCGCCGAGGACAACGGCGCCATCCCGATCGGCGCCACCGGCAAGGCAGGCGAGAAGCCGGCCACCGGCGACGTCGTCGTCTCGGTCTACCTCGACTACATGTGCCCGTACTGCCACCAGTTCGAGACCGCCAACGACGCCGAGCTCGCCACGCTGCGCGCTGCGGGCGGCGTGGTCGTGGAGTACCACCCGATCTCGATCCTCGACCGGCTGTCGTCCGGCACCGAGTACTCGACCCGGGCATCGAACGCCGCGGCCGTCGTCGCCGACCAGGCCCCCGACAAGTTCTCGGCGTTCAACTCGGCGCTGTTCGCCAACCAGCCGGCCGAGAACTCCCAGGGCTTGTCCGATGCCGAGATCGCGAAGCTCGCGGTCACCGCCGGCGTGCCCCAGACGGTCGTCGACCAGTTCGCGGCGAACGTCACCGGCAAGTCCTGGCGCACGTTCGCCCCGTACGTGTCGGCACTGACGGCTCAGGCCAGCGTTGACCTCGGCGCGTCGTACGGCACGCCGACCATCCTGATCAACGGCACCGCGTTCAAGGGCGACCTGTACTCGGCGGGTCCGCTCACCCAGGCGATCATCGCCGCGAAGGGCTGATCGCGCGGCGTACCGGCTTCGGTACGCTTGCGCGGTACCCCTCGGGGTGCGCGCCTCCTTAGCTCAGTTGGCCAGAGCAACGCACTTGTAATGCGTAGGTCATCGGTTCGAATCCGATAGGAGGCTCTGCCTCAGCTGCCGATGCGCTCCGTCAGCGCACGCCACAGGACGGTGCCCTGGATCCAGTCCAGGGCCGGGGTGCTCTCGAGGCGTTCCGCGGCCGCGTCGAGCTCGGCAGCCAGCGCCGCAGGGAGCTCGTCCGTGCGGGCCGCGGCTGCCGCGGCCCGGTAGAAGGTGCTGCGTTCGGCCGCATACGTCGAGGCGAACCGCTCGAGCATGCCGCGCGCCCCGAGGGCGGCACCGGGCGTGAGGTCGCCGACGGGGATGTCACGGGCCTTGATGTCCCGCCACACCTGTCCGTCGAAGCCCCATGGGGCGGGGCGCATCACGAAGGTCATGACCGGCCGGTCTCCTCGAGCAGGCGCAGCGCGGCGCTCACGCGCGGGTTGCGGGTCGGGTCGGCGTCGATATCGAGTGTGCCGTAGATCGCGTTGATGTGATTCTGCACGGACTTCTCGGTGATCCCGAGAGCCTCGCCGATGCCCGCGTTCGAGCGGCCCTGCGCGAGGAGCCGCAGCACCGAGTACTGCCGGTCCGTGAGCCGCGCGACGGCTGTCCCGGCGCGCGGCTTCTTGCGGTCGATGAGCGCCGAGTCGAGCGTCGTCTTGCCGGCCGCCGAGGCCCGCACTGCTGCGACGAGCGTGGCGGTGCTGGTCGAGGAGGTCTTGGACAGGTAGCTCCAGCCGTTGCGCACGTCCGGCGGCAGGTCGAGCAGAAGGTCCATGGAG
>JAYTSH010000493.1:0-2148 GCA_043745755.1 Cellulomonas sp.
TGCGGTACTTCAACGTCGTCGGCTCCGCGACCCCCGACCTCTACGACACGAGCCCGCACAACCTCTTCCCGCTCGTGCTCGACGCGATCGCCGAGGGACGCACGCCGCGCATCAACGGCACCGACTACCCGACCCCGGACGGTACGTGCGTGCGTGACTACGTGCACGTCGCCGACCTCGCCGTGTCGCACGTCGCGGCCGCTCGCGCGCTGTCCGAGAGCCGGCCCCTCGAGCGCGTGTACAACCTCGGCAGCGGCGACGGCGTCTCGGTCCGCGAGATCATGACCGCCGTCGCGCAGGTCACGGGCGTCGACGTCGAGCCCGCGGTCGGGCCACGGCGGGCTGGCGACCCCGCGCGCATCGTCGCGTCCGGCGAGCTCGCCGCGCGCGACCTCGACTGGCAGATGCGCCACTCGCTGACCGACATGGTCGCGAGCGCCTGGGCGGCCCGCAGCTCGCACTGACGTCGAGGGGCCCGGGGCGGTGGGGCCCGGGACCGTCAGCGACGCCGTCGCGCCCATGGTCGTCAGCGACCCAGTGTGCGCAGCTCGGGCAACCGGTCGACGACCCGTTCGAGCACGGCCTGCGAGCCCGCGTAGACGCCCTCGGCACGGGGCCAGTGGACGACGACGTCGGTGAACCCGAGCGCCGCCGCGCGCTCGACCCCCTCGACGAACACCTCGACCGACTCGAGCGAGAAGACCGGCGCACCGTCGAGGCTCAGGTAGCGCCGGATGGGCGCCGCGCGCTCGGACGTCAGGGCCCGGTGCGCCGCGAGCGCGTGATCGAAGCTGCGCACGAGCTCCGCGAGGCCCGCCCACCAGCGCTCCTGCGCCTGGGCCGGGGTGCCCTGCGGGGCGCCCTCCTCGAGGAACGTCGGGCCGTAGGTGGCCCAGCCCTGGCCGTGCTGCACGGCGAGCGTCATCGCGCGCGGCCCGTTGGCGGCGATGACGAACGGGACGCGCGGCCGGGCGATCGGCCCGGGCAGCATCCGCGCGCCGTGGGCCTCGTAGAACTCGCCCGCGTGCTCGGTCACCGGCTGGGTCAGGAGCTGGTCGAGCAGACCGACGAACTCGGCGAACCGGCGGGTGCGCTTCCCGCGGCTCGTGGCCGGACCCAGGACTGTCGCGTCGGCCCCCTCGCCGCCGCCCCCGAGACCGAGCAGGAACCGGCCACCGCTCACGTCGTCGAGCCCCATGACGTCCTTGGCGAACGGCACGGGATGGCGGAAGTTGGGCGACGCGACCCAGGTGCCCAAGCCGATCCGCTCGGTCACAGCGGCAGCCGCGGCCAGCAGCGGTACCGTGGCGAACCACGGCTCGTCGACGAGCGTCCGCCACGACAGGTGGTCGTAGGTCCAGGCGTGGTCGAACCCGTAGGCCTCGGCGCGCTGCCACTTCTCGCGCGCGACCGCCCACCTGTCCTGCGGCAGGAGCACGATCCCGATCCGTACCGGCTCACGCATGTCGAGTCCTCTCAGGCCCAGCCGAGCTCGTGAAGTCGATCGTCGTCGATCCCGAAGTGGTGCGCGATCTCATGGACGACGGTGATGGCGACCTCGTCGACCACCTCGTCACGGTCCTCGCACATCGCGAGCGTCGGGTTCCGGAAGATCGTGATCCTGTCGGGGAGCGCCCCGGTCGCCCAGAACTCACCGCGCTCCGTGAGCGGGAACCCCTCGTAGACGCCGAGGAGGTCGGGCTCGCCCACCGGCGGATCATCCTCGACGAGCACCACGACGTTGTCCATCTGCGCCGCCAGCTCGGCGGGGATCTCGTCGAGGGCGTCCCGGACGGCATCCTCGAAGTCCTCGCGCGACATGTCGACCACGCGTCCATCATGGCCCTGCGGAAACCGGCTTTGGAGTTCGGGCCGCCAGACCGTATGCTCGACTCCGGTCTGAAGACGCCTCGACGTCGGGGGCAGTCAAGCCCCCATCGTCTAGCGGCCCAGGACCCCGCCCTTTCACGGCGGTAGCACGGGTTCGAATCCCGTTGGGGGTACGAGCAGTTCGCAGCACGTCAGGTACCTTGTCTCACCACAAGGCCCCGTAGCGCAGCTGGTTAGCGCGCCGCCCTGTCACGGCGGAGGTCGCGGGTTCAAGTCCCGTCGGGGTCGCTCGAAACGCCCGGTCATCTGGCCGGGCGT
>JAYTSH010000494.1:0-1837 GCA_043745755.1 Cellulomonas sp.
GCCGTGCAGCGCCGCAACCGTCGCGTGCACGATGTTGATCGAGTTCGTCGACCCGAGCGACTTGCTGAGCACGTCGTGGATACCGGCGCACTCCAGCACAGCGCGCACTGGTCCGCCGGCGATCACACCCGTACCGGGCGATGCCGGACGGAGGAAGACGACGCCGGCAGCTGCCTCACCCTGGACGGGGTGAGGAATCGTGCCCTGAATCCGAGGGACCTTGAAGAAGTTCTTCTTGGCCTCCTCGACGCCCTTGGCGATCGCCGCGGGCACCTCCTTGGCCTTGCCGTAGCCGACGCCGACCGTGCCGTCGCCATCACCCACCACGACGAGCGCGGTGAAGCTGAACCGACGGCCACCCTTGACGACCTTGGCCACACGGTTGATCGTCACGACGCGCTCGAGGAACGCGCTCTTCTCGGGGGCGTCACGGCGCCCGCCACCGTCACGGCGACCGCCGTCGCGGCGCTCGCTACCGCCGGTTCCGGTGCCGCCCGCAGGCGCCCCGGTGTTGCTGCGCTGAGGAGCAGCCATCAGTGAGTCCTCTTCTTCGATGCGGAGATGAACAGCGTCGTCACAGGGCCAGTCCGCCTTCGCGGGCCCCGTCGGCGACTGCCGCCACCCGGCCGTGGTACTTGTTGCCGCCGCGGTCGAACACGACCGAGTCGATGCCTGCCGCCTTGGCTCGCTCGGCGACGAGCTCGCCGACCTTGCGTGCCTTCGCGGTCTTGTCGGCGCCGAAGCTCCGCAGGTCCGCCTCGAGCGTGGAGGCCGAGGCCACAGTGCGCCCGACGGCGTCGTCCACGACCTGCGCCGTGATGTGCCGTGCGGACCGCGTGACGACGAGACGCGGACGAGCCGCGCTGCCGCTGACCTTCTTGCGCAGACGCAGGTGGCGTCGCGCGCGGGCAATCGCCTTGCCCTTGCCCTTGATGGAGATCGCCATGGCTTACTTCCCAGCCTTTCCGACCTTGCGGCGCACGTTCTCGCCGGAGTACCGCACGCCCTTGCCCTTGTACGGCTCAGGCTTGCGGATCTTGCGAATGTTCGCGGCGACCTCGCCGACCTGCTGCTTGTCGATGCCGATGACCGAGAACTTCGTCGGGCTCTCGACAGCGAACGTGATGCCGGTGGGAGCTGCGACGGCGACCGGGTGGCTGAACCCGAGTGCGAACTCGAGCCCACCGTCCTTCGCGGCGACGCGGTAACCGGTGCCGACGATCTCGAGCTTCTTCTCGTAGCCGTCGGTCACACCGATGACGAGGTTCGCCAGCAGCGTGCGCGTCAGTCCGTGCAGCGAGCGCGAAGCGCGCTCGTCGTTCGGACGCGTGACCACGAGAGCGCCTGCGTCATCACGCGCGACCTCGATAGGGGTGGCAACCGTGTGCGCCAGGGTGCCCTTGGGCCCCTGGACCGTCACCACAGCGCCGTCGATCTTGACATCCACGCCGGCCGGGACCTGGACGGGGATTCTGCCGATACGAGACATGGCTAGCTCCTTTCCGTCTCGGACTTACCAGACGTAGGCGAGGACTTCCCCACCCACGCCCTTCTTGGCGGCCTGCTTGTCGGTCAGGAGACCAGAGGACGTGGACAGGATCGCCACGCCCAGTCCTCCGAGCACCTTGGGCAGGTTGGTCGACTTGGCGTACACGCGCAGGCCCGGCTTGGACACGCGCTTGATGCCGGCGAGCGAACGCTCGCGGTTGGGGCCGTACTTGAGCTCGATGATGAGGTACTTGCCCACGGGCGCGTCCTCAACCTTCCAGCTCGCGATGTAGCCCTCGGCCTGCAGGATCTCAGCGATGTGCGACTTCAGCTTCGAGTACGGGATGGT
>JAYTSH010000495.1:0-3134 GCA_043745755.1 Cellulomonas sp.
TGTCCTCCTCGGACATCGGCCCTGAACGGGCGTGGTGGGTATTGGTGGCTAGCGGTGGTCGAGCCGTCGGGCGACGGCGTCCCCGACCGCCTGGACGACCGCGACGATGACGACGATCACGACGACGCACGCGATCATCACGATCGGGTCGAACCGTTGGTAGCCGTAGGAGATGGCGAGCGCGCCGAGGCCGCCGCCGCCGATGACCCCGGCCATCGCGGAGTACCCGACGAGCGCGATGACCGTCACGGTGAAGCTCGCGACGAGCGCCGGGAGCGCCTCGCGGACGAGCACCTGGACGACGATGCCCCGACGGGTCGCGCCGATGACCCGCGCGGCCTCGACCTTGCCTGGGTTCACGTCACGCACCGCGGTCTCGACGAGCCGCGCGTAGAACGGGATGGCGCCGATCGTCAGGGGGACGACGGCGGCCTGCCACCCGAGCGACGTCCCCACGACGAGCCGCGTGAACGGGATGACCGAGATCATCAGGATGAGGAACGGCAGCGACCGCACGATGTTCGCGACGAACCCCACGACGCGGTTGACGGCTCCGTTCGCCGTCAGGCCGCCGCGAGCCGTCGCGACGAGCAGCAGCCCGAGCGGCAGACCCAGCAGCGCCGTGAGCAGGGATGACAGGGCGACCATCTGAAGGGTCTCGAGCGTCGCGGTCGGCAGCTTGTGCTGGATGACCGGGTGGTTCCAGAACTCGGCGAACCAGCTCATGAGGCCACCCCCGCGTCGTGGGCCGCGTCGTCGTCGGCCGCGTCGGGCCCTGCCGCGACCTCCGCATGCACGCCCGCGTCCCGCAGCGCGTCGAGCGCACGGTCGACGTCGCCGGCAGGCACGTCGAGTCGAAGGCGTCCGACTCGTCGACCGGCGAGCGTCTCGATGGTCCCTGCGGCGAGCTCGACGCCCGTGCCGAGCGCGGCGACAGCCGCGAGGACCTGGTGCGTGGGGACTTCGCCTGTCGTGTACGCGATCTCGATGAGCGTGCGCTCGTGGCCGAGCGGCTGCGTCGGCACGGGGATGAGCTCACGCGCGAGCCGCGAGCCGTAGGCGGCCACGACCTCGCCGACCGGTCCGTGCTCGGCGACGCGACCGTGGTCGAGCAGCGTCACGGTGTCGCAGATCTCGCGGACCACGGCCATCTCGTGAGTGATGATCAGGACGGTGATGCCGAGGCGGTCTCGCAGGTCGCGGATCAGCCCGAGGATCTGGCGGGTCGTCGCCGAGTCGAGCGCCGACGTGGGCTCGTCGCACAGGAGCACGGCCGGCTCGGTCGCGAGCGCGCGGGCGATCCCGACGCGCTGCTTCTGCCCGCCGGACAGCTGCGCGGGGTGGGCACCGGCGCGATCGCCCAGCCCGACCAGGTCGAGCAGCTCGGCGACGCGTGCGGCCCGGGCGGCGCGGGGAACCCCCGCGACCTCGAGCGGGTAGGCCACGTTGCCAGCGACGGTCCGGGAGTCGAGCAGATTGACGTGCTGGAACACGAGCCCGATGCGGCGCCGCGCGGCCCGCAGCCGCGCCTCGGGGAGCGCCGACAGCTCCTCGCCGTCGACCACGACGCTGCCCGACGTCGGGCGCTCGAGCACGGTCAGGCACCGGATGAGCGTCGACTTCCCGGCTCCCGAGCGGCCCACGATCCCGTGGATCTCACCCGGCTGCACGCTCACGTCGATGCCGTCGAGCGCCACGACGTCGCGGCCCGCACCGGGGTAGACCTTGCGCAGGCCGATGACCTGGATGCGGGGTGCGATGCTCACAAAGCTCCTTGCGGATGGCAGCAGACGACAGGGCGACACGTCGGTTCGCGACGGCGCGGGACGGCACAGGGCCGGGAGATCAGATGGACGGAGACACGGCTCCGTCAGGCGCCCCAGGGGCGCGGTGCGCTCAGCTCAACAGCTGTAGCGGACGGCCGGGCAGCACATTCGGCGCGCGACGACATCGCACGACGAACCACGGGTGCACAGGCCGGACATGGGTGAAGTTGACCACACCATGAGACGAGAGAGTCGAAAGCGTCCACAGAGCGGGACAGAGCCGCGCGCACGGCGGGATCTGCGCGCTCGTCCTACGGTGGATCCATGCGCATCGTCGTGGCTGGAGGGCATGGTCAGGTCGCGCGGCGCCTGGCCCGGGCGCTCGTCGCACGGGGAGACACGCCCGTCGGACTCGTCCGTAACTCGGACCATGTCGCCGACGTACAGTCGGACGGCTCCGGTGTCGTCGTGCTCGACCTCGAGACGGCGACGGTGCACGATGTCGCGGGCGCTCTGTCGGGTGCCGACGCGGTCGTGTTCGCGGCCGGTGCGGGACCGGGCAGCAGTGCCGCACGCAAGGACACGGTCGACCGGGGCGGCGCATCGCTCCTGGCCGACGGCGCGACGCTCGCCGGGGTCCGCCGCTACGTGCTCGTCTCGTCCATGGGAGCGGGCAGCGAGCCGGAACCCGGGACGGACGCGGGGTTCGCGAGCTACCTGCGCGCCAAGAGCGCGAGCGAGGCGGACCTCGTCGGTCGGGACCTCGACTGGACGATCGTGCGCCCGGGCACCCTGACCGATGACGCGGGCACTGGGGACGTCCGCCTGGACGAGATGGTCCCGCGCGGGACGGTGCCGCGCGACGACGTCGCCCACGTCATCGTCGAGCTGCTCCATGAGCCGCGGAGCGCCCGGCTCGTCCTGGAGCTCGTCTCCGGGGATGTCCCGGTCGATGCCGCGGTGGCGGCTGCGATCGAGCGCGAGAGCTGAGGTCCCGGATCAGCCGGTGAGCACAGTCACGACCCCCAGCACGAACCCATCGTGCGGCGAGTCCACCCTCAGCACGCTCAAGCGCGGGACGGCCCCGTCGCCCGGAGCGGCGATCACCGTCTGGAGGAAGCCCTTCGCGTCGACGCCCAGCGAGTTGGGGTAGTCGGAGCCGACCGCGGTCGAGTCGAAAGCATTGGTGGCGTCACCTTGTGCCTTGCCTGACCCGTTCCCCCGGACCGGGACGAGCGCAGCGCCGTCGAGCGTGAGCGTGTCGCCCGACAAGCCGAGATCACCTTCCCAGGCGACGACCCCGATCCGGGCGGTCTGCCCGCGGGTCGTGTCGACCGACAGTCTCGCCCACGACCCGACATTCACGGT
>JAYTSH010000496.1:0-10082 GCA_043745755.1 Cellulomonas sp.
CATCGCGGCCCGTCTGCGCGAACGTTTCGGGGTCGACGTCGCAGCGATGCACGCCGACGACGGCATCGTGCTGCGCCTCCCCGACCTGATGGCCACGGACGCCCCGCCGGGCGGTGACGCAGGGGCCCGATGGTCCGACGACGGGCCGGCCATCGAAGCCGCCGACTTGCTCATCGACGCGGACGACGTGGCCGACGCCGTGCGCGCCGAGCTCGGCAGTTCGGCATTGTTCGGGGCCCGCTTCCGGGAGGCGGCATCCCGCGCGCTGCTGCTGCCGCGCCGCCGCCCGGACAAGCGTCAGCCGCTGTGGCAGCAGCGGCAGCGTTCGGCCCAACTCCTGAGCGTCGCTGCGAAGTACCCCGATTTCCCGATCCTGCTCGAGGCCGTGCGCGAGTGCCTCCAGGACGACTTCGACATCGCCGCGCTGACCACCTTGATGCACGACGTCGCCGCGCGCCGGGTCCGGGTCGTCGAGGTCACGACGCCCACACCCTCGCCGTACGCGCAGTCGCTCCTGTTCGGCTACACCGCCCAGTTCCTGTACGACGGCGACGCACCGCTCGCCGAGCGCCGCGCCGCCGCGCTGACACTCGACCCGACGCTCCTGGCCGAGCTGCTCGGGAGCGGGCAGTCCCAGCTCGCCGACCTGCTTGACCCTGCGGCTGTCGTGCGGACCGAGGCGGAGATCGGCGGGTTTGCCCCGGACCGGCAGGCGCGCTCGCTCGAGCAGGTCGCGGAGGTCGTGCGCCGTCACGGTCCCCTGCCTGTCGCCGAGATCGAGCGCCGCACCCGCGAGGACGTACGACCGCAGGTGGCCCGCTGGCTCGCCGAGCTCGAGTCCGCTCGACGACTGATCAACGTCCGCCTCGCGGGGGTGCAGGCGGGGTCGACCGAGCAGTGGGCGGCCGTCGAGGACGCCGGCCGGCTCCGGGACGCCCTCGGAGTCGCACTCTCTGTAGGTGTCCCTGAGGCGTTCACCGAGGTGCTTCCCGATCCGCTCGGAGACCTCGTGCGCCGACACGCCCGCACGCGAGGACCGTTCCCGCCGGCTGAAGTCGCCGTGCGCTTCGGTCTCGGGGTCGCGGTCGTGACCGACGTGCTGCGCCGGCTCGGGCAGTCGGGCGCGCTCGTGCAGGGCCGGTTGCGGCCCGACGTGCTGGGCGGGGTCGGCGACGAGTTCTGCGACGCCGACGTCCTGCGGACGCTGCGGCGACGCTCGCTCGCCGCGCTCCGATCCGAGGTCGAGCCGGTCGACCCTCGGGTGCTTGGGGTCTTCCTGCCGCGCTGGCAGGGCATCGACCCAGCACCGGCCACCGCGGGGACGTCCCGGCGGTCCGGCGCGCTGCGGGGTCTGGACGGCCTCGTTCGCGCGATCGAGCAGCTCGCAGGTGCCGTCGTGCCGGCCTCCGCGCTCGAGACGCTCGTGCTGCCTGCGCGCGTCGCCGACTATTCCGCCGCGCTGCTCGACGAGCTCACCGCGGCGGGCGAGGTGCTGTGGGCGGGTCACGGCGCTCTCGCAGGCAACGACGGGCTCGTGAGCCTCCATCCGGCCGCGGTCGCCGACCTGACCCTCCCGCTCGTCGACCCGATCGAGCCCGGCGGCCTCGCAGACACACCCGTGCACCGTGCGGTGCTCACAGCACTCGACGGTGGCGGCGCCTACTTCCTCGGCGGTCTCGTGCAACGCGTCGGGCAGCTCCTGACCGGTCCCGACGACGACCCAGCCGGTCTCCAGCGGGCCGCGACGCAGGCCGAGGTCACGGCGGCGCTGTGGGACCTGGTGTGGTCAGGTCTCGTGACCAACGACGGGCTCGCGCCGCTGCGTGCCCGACTCGGCGCCGGACGGACCGCGCACAGGACGCCGCCGACACCCGGGCGCAGCCGCTCGCTCCCGCGCGGCTCCCGACTCGCTCTTCGCGGCGGCCTTGCACGTCCGGACCTGCTGATGTCCAGCGTCGTCGGCCAGGAGTCGGGCGGGCGATGGTCGTTGCTCCCGGCGCGCGAGCCAGACCCGACGCTGCGCGCGCACGCCCTCGCGGCTCAGCTGCTCGACCGCCATGGCGTGCTCACGCGTGCCGTGGCACCGGCTGAGGGCATCGCTGGCCAGTTCGGGCCCGTCTACCGGGTCCTGGCGGTCCTGGAGCAGGCGGGGCAGGTGCGCCGCGGCTACTTCGTCGAGCATCTGGGCGGTTCACAGTTCGCCCTGCCAGGAGCCGTCGACCGCCTGCGCGCCGACGCCCGATCCGTCGAGCGCGCCGTCGCGAGGTCCACCGAGCGCAGGGATGGCGGCTCGGTGGACGGCTCCACGGAGCCGCCCTTCGTCATCGCTCTAGCCGCGACGGACCCCGCCAACCCGTACGGCGCCGCGCTCGCGTGGCCCGCGCTGAGCAGTACGCCTGCCACGGAGGCATCAGCCGGTCACCACCGACCAGGTCGCAAAGCGGGGGCTCTCGTGGTGCTCGTGGATGGCGCGCTCGTCCTCTACCTCGAGCGCGGCGGCCGCACGGTGCTGACGTTCACGGCCGACGACGCGCTCCTTGTCCCGGCTGCCTCACGGCTCGCCGAGATGATCCGGGCGGGCCGGCTCGGGCGGATGACGCTGGCCCGAGCCGACGGTGCCGAGCTGCTCGCAGGTGACGCGCTGCGGGGACCTCTCGGGCGCGCTCTCGCCGGCGCCGGCTTCGCCCCGACTCCTCGTGGCCTGCGTCTCCGCGGTCAGCAGTGAGGCCGACGACGACGGTGGCGCCCGATGCCCGAGGGTGACGTGCTGCGGCGCACGGCCGCCCGCCTGGACGAGGCGTTGGCGGGGCGCGCGCTGACCCGGTCCGAGCTGCGGTGGCCGACGGTGGCCGCGGTAGACCTCGTCGGGAGGACGGTCTTGCGCACCGCGCCGTACGGCAAGCACCTGCTGACCCGGTTCGACGACGGACGCACCCTGCACACGCACCTGCGGATGGAAGGCTCGTGGCGCATCGAGCGGACCGGGACACCGGCTGCGCGCGCCGGTGGACAGCTCGTCAGGGCGGTCCTCGGGTCCGAGACGTGGACCGCGATCGGTGACTGGCTCGGCATGGTCGACGTCGTCGACACGCGCGACGAGCACACGCTGATCGGGCACCTGGGGCCCGACCTCCTGGCTGCGGACTTCACTGGACCGGGGCTGACCGAGGCGCTGCGACGGTGGGACCTGCGCGGCGCTGACCCGGTGTGCGACGTCCTGCTCGATCAAGGCGTCGTCGCGGGGATCGGCACGATCTGGATGGCGGAGTCGCTGTTCGTGCGGCGCATCTGGCCGTGGGACCCTGCGGACGGGATCGACGCGGCGGCAGTGCTCGTGACTGCACGGACCCTCATGGGGCGCTCGGTTGCGGCGTTCACGACCTCAGGCGCCAGCCGCCGACCGGCGGACCTCAGCCGTCAGGTGCACGGCCGGCTGCGCCAACCGTGCCGACGCTGCGGCACGCCGGTCGCCGTCGGCACGGCAAGCAAGCCCCCGTACGAGCGTCCGGTGTTCTACTGCCCCACCTGCCAACGCGCGTGAAGACGGCCAACGCGCGTGAAGACGGCCAGCCAACCGTGCCGAGGCTCGCAGACCGACGTCGACGGACCGACCTGCAGCGATCAGCCGATGGTGGCGAGCTCTGCCCGGGCGCGCGCCCAGCCGGCATCGACGCTGCCGTCGAGCGACTCAGTGAGCTCGAACGGGATCGTGTCCGGGATCACCAGACGCTCGGCGATGGCGATCCTGTCGCTTACCTCGCGGAGCACGAGCGACATCGGGACATCGAGCGCGTCGCAGATACTTCCCAGCAACTCGGACGACGCCTCCTTCTGACCGCGTTCGACCTCGCTCAGGTACCCGAGGGACACCCGAGCAGCAGACGACACCTCGCGCAGGGTGCGACGCTGGCGCTGGCGAGCATCCCGCAGCACATCACCGATCTGGCGGCGTAGAACAACCATCTGGCGTCCCCCTCTCGCGTCTCGTTCGACCTCGTGCCCGGTTCCGGTACGCGTCCCGATCGGCCTGGCGTGAACCGCGACCGATACGTCCGTTCGTACCATGACGGGAACAGGCCCACCGTACCGTGCACCGCTGACCCTCGCGGCAATGGGTCGTGTCGGGGGCCTGGTGCTCATCACGTCAGACCAAACGTCCGGCTCGGCCCCGGTGTTCCCGGATACGCCCGGTCGGTGGCGAAAAATCACCCGGTGGCACCGACGATCTCGAGCGCAAGCTCGAGCACAGCCGCGCGCGCGGCAGCCCGGACCTCACCGCGCCCGCCGGCGAGACGCATCGATCGCACCTGGGTCGTCGTCGGCGCCGCGACCGCGACGTGCACCGTCCCGGGCGCGTGGCCGCCCTGGGGATCAGGTCCGGCGACGCCGGTCGCGGCGAGCCCGACGTCGGCACCGAGGCGGTGCCGCACCCCCTGCGCCATCGCGATCGCGACCTCGGGGTCCACCGGCCCGCGGGCCGCCAGCAGCGCGGGGTCGACATCCAGCAGCGTCGCCTTGAGATCGGTCGCGTACGCGACCACGCCGCCGCGAACGACGCTCGACGCACCCGGGACGTCGATGAGGCACGCGATGACCAGGCCGCCCGTGAGCGACTCGGCCACAGCGACGCTCCAACCCCGCGCTGCGAGCGCGTCGAGGAGCGCGCCGGCTGGGAGCGGCTGGCCGCCGAGGGGTGTCGAGTCAGTCGGTACGTCGGTCATGTCGTCGCCGACGGCGGGCGGTGCTCCTCGCGACGGATCCTGGCGGCGGTCTTCACGTAGTCGGCACCTGTCACGAGCGTGACCGCGACGGCTGCTGCCATCAGCACGGAAGCCACAACCGTGACGAACTGCGGCAGATGGCTGAGTGGGAGCAGATAGACGCCGATCGCGACCGACTGCAGCACCGTCTTGAACTTGCCGCCGCGCGAGGCCGGCAGCACCAGGTAGCGCAGGAGGAAGAACCGCATCACGGTGATCCCCAGCTCGCGCACCAGGACGACGATCGTCACCCACCACCACAGGTCACCAAGGAGTGAGAGCAGCACGAGCGCGGTCCCGACGAGCAGCTTGTCGGCGATCGGGTCGAGCAGCTTGCCGAGGTCAGTGACCTGCCCCGAGCGCCGCGCGATCAGACCGTCGACCCGGTCGGTCGCGGCGGCGACGGCAAAGATCACCGTCGCGACGATCCGCCACCGCACCGTGTGGCCGCCGTCGGCCATGAGCGCGACGGCAAAGAATGGGACCATCGTGATCCGCAGGATCGTGACGGCGTTGGCGAGATTCAGGCGGGACGGGACGGTGGGGACCACCCCGACAGCCTAGAGGCGCCCCGCAGCCTCCCTGTCCATCGCCACCCGCGCGGCGCCCGCGGGACCAGGACCGAAGGCGCGCATGAGAACGGCCCACCGGCGACAGTGCCCGGCGCGGGACCCCTCATGCCCGTGCCGACGCCCGATCGGTGAAGCGGACTTCACGATCATCGCGGCCGGCGACGTCCTGCCGCACCCAGCCGCCGTCACGGGCGTCGAGCGGACCCCGATCGCTGTCGAGCGGCGCAGCGACCACCGGGTGCACGCGCTGGTGGACATCGCGGGCGGCATGGGCACGCTCTCGGCGCCTGACGTCGCGGCGCGCACAGCGCGAGTCGTCGAGGCGGCACGGGTGTCGGCCCCTCAGCGCACCGCGGCCCCGACACCCTGGCCCGCCCCGGTCGTCGTACCCCGCACTGCCGGCTGACCGGACCCCCTCGTCACAGGCGCGCGGCAGCTCCGGCGGCAGCGCTCTCGGGCTGCGCGCTGCCGAACAACCAGCCCTGCCCGTAACGCCAGCCGTTCCTGTGCAGGTAGGTGGCCTGCTCCTCGCTCTCGATGCCTTCCGCGATCGTGACCATCGCGAGCTCGCGCGCGAGCGCGCCCAAGGCCCGAGTGACCTTCCCGGCGACCGGGTCGTCCGGGATCCCGGACGTGAAGGACATGTCCAGCTTGACGCCGCTGACCGGCAGGTCCCGCAGATAGGACAACGGGGAGATGCCGGTCCCGAAGTCGTCCAGCAGGATCGGGACGCCCGCGGCGCTCAGCTGGGTCAGCTCGTGGCGGATGCGCGTGCCCGAGGCCACGAGCGTCGACTCGGTCAGCTCGACCACGAGGCGGCCGGGCGCGAGCCTGTGCCGAGCGATCTCGGCGAGCAGGCGAGCGGCGAACTCCCCGTCGCCCAGCTGGTCGGCCGAGACGTTGATCGAGACCCAGCGGCTCGTGTCGGCGCACCGCGCCAGGTAGCTGGCGGCCTCGGTCGCCACGAACGCACCGAGGGCAACCGCGAGGCCGACCTCCTGGACGTGCCCGAGGAACGACCCCGGTAGCAGCAGCCCACGGTCCGGGTGCTGCCAACGCACGAGCGCCTCGTGACCCATCACCCGACCGTCCGAAAGGTCGACGATCGGCTGGTAGTGCAGCACGAGCTGATGCTTCGCTATCGCGTCGGCGAGCTCGGCCTGCAGGGTGCCCGCGGCGCCTTGGACGGCCATCGACGCGTCGTACACCTCGGTCCGACCGCGCCCACCGGCCTTCGCGCGGTAGAGCGCGGCGTCGGCTGCGGCTAGGAGCGCCGGGGCCCCTCCCGATATCGCCTCGGGGTCCGCCAGCGCGATCCCGATGGACGCGTTCACGGTGAGCCGGCGCCGTTGGACGCGCGCGGGCTCACCCAGCATCGTCAGGATCGACGCGGCGACGTCGAACACGGCCTTCGCGGCGTCGGGGTCCTGGACGACGACGACGAACTCGTCCCCGCCCAGCCGCGCGACGGTGCCTCGGCCGGCCGTCGCGGCGCGCAGCACCCCCGCGACATGGACGAGCACCTCGTCACCGGCGGCATGGCCGTAACGGTCGTTGATGGCCTTGAACCCGTCGAGGTCGCACGCGAGCACGGCGACCCGGTCGACGACACCGGGCTGCTCGAGCACTGACTGCAGGACCTCCTGGAGCAGCGTGCGGTTCGCGAGGCCGGTCAGCGGGTCGTGCATGGCGCGGTGCGTGAGCATCTCGGCCTGCAGGCGCGACTCGGTGCTGTCGCGGACCTGGACGACGAAGTGGTCAGGATCACCGGACGGGCCGCGGACGAGGGCGACGTCGAGCACGGCCCACACGAGGTGGCCGTCGGCACGCTGGTAGCGCTTCTCGCGAGAGAACCTGTGCTGCTCCCCCGCAAGCAGCCGGGCCACGTCGGCGCGGTCGGCCTCCTGCTCGTCGGGCTGCGACAGCGCACCCAGGTCGTACCACCGCAGGGCCTCCACGGTGGTGCCGAGCAGCTCGGCGAACGCGACGTTGACCTCGACGATCCGCCAGTCGAGATCGACCAGCGCCATGCCGATCGGTGCGTTCTCCATCGCGACGCGGAACTGCATCTCGCTGCGTTCCAGCGCCGCCTCCACCTCGCGCCGGCCTGTGACGTCGACGAGCGTCGTGAGAACAGCGGGTGCGGTGCCGTCGCCGACAGGGACGAGCTGGGTCGCGACCTGCACCATCCGCGCCTGGGTGCCGCGTAGACCCGGCAGGACGATCCCGACGAGCTGGGAGTCCACGGAGTACCCCGCACCGGACGCACCGGGCCGGTGGCTCAGGACCGCGGCCGGGTTCATCGACAGCCCCTGCTCGTTCACGACGACCACGGGGAGGTCGGTGATCGCCTTGCCGACGGTCGCCCGCGCATCGACCCCGAGGATCGCGGCCGCCCGCTCGCTGATGTCGAGCACGCGGCCGGAGAGCGACAGGACCAGCACGCCCTCCTTCGTGACGGACTGCAGTGCGTCGTAGCGGTGCCGGAGCTCGCGTGCCATGACCAGCAGGTCCTGTGCGCGGCGAACCTGGCCACGCTCGCGTCCGAGCAGCACGATGACGGCGACAAGTGCGCAGATCGCGACGACAGCGACGACAGCGCTGACCGCGCCCCACGGATCGAGCAGCGCGCTGTTCACCGGCGGTCGCCCGACCAGGGGTCGGCGCTCTCCTGAGATTCGAGGTCGTCGTAGTAGTCCTGGGCGGCGGGCGGGAGGCCGGGCAGCGCGTCCTCGTCGGTGTCCTCGAGCCCGACGTGGTCGCCGCGCAGCAGCGCGAGCGTCGCGGGCAGGTCGTCGGCCAGGACGAGCACCTCGCGCGCCTTGGAGCCCTCGGACGGCCCGACGATCTCGCGTGACTCGAGGAGGTCCATCAGCCGACCTGCCTTGGCGAAACCGACCCGCAGCTTGCGCTGGAGCATCGACGTCGACCCGAACTGGGTCGTGACGACGAGCTCAGCGGCCTGGAGCAGCAGGTCGAGGTCGTCGCCGATGTCGTCGTCCACCTGCTTCCTTGCGACGGTGGCCACGATGTCCGTGCGGTAGTTCGGCTTGTGCTGCCTCTTGACGTACTCGACGACCGCGTGGATCTCGCTCTCCGAGACCCAGGCGCCCTGCGTCCGCATCGGCTTGGCCGCACCCATCGGAAGGAACAGCGCGTCTCCCTGGCCGATGAGCTTCTCGGCACCGGGCTGGTCGAGGACGACACGCGAGTCGGTGAGCGACGAGGTCGCGAAGGCCAGGCGGGATGGCACGTTGGCCTTGATCAGCCCGGTGACGACGTCGACGCTGGGACGCTGGGTCGCGAGCACGAGGTGGATTCCGGCTGCTCGGGCCAGCTGGGTGATGCGCTGGATCGAGGCCTCGACGTCGCGGGGCGCCACCATCATGAGGTCGGCGAGCTCGTCGACGATCACCAGCAGGTACGGGTACGTGGCGATCTTGCGCTCGGAGCCGGCGAGCGGCTTGACCTTGCCGGACCGCACTGCGGCGTTGAAGTCGTCGATGTGCTTGAACCCGAACATCGCCAGGTCGTCGTACCTGGCCTCCATCTCCCGGACCACCCACTCGAGGGCCTCGGCGGCCTTCTTGGGACTGGTGATGATGGGCGTGATGAGGTGCGGGATGCCCTCGTAGACCGTGAGCTCGACGCGCTTGGGGTCGACGAGCACCATCCTGACCTCGTCCGGGGTCGAGCGCATGAGGATCGAGACGATCATCGAGTTGACGAAGCTGGACTTGCCCGCCCCGGTCGCGCCTGCGACGAGCAGGTGCGGCATCTTGGCGAGGTTCGCGGTGACGTAGCCGCCCTCGACGTCCTTGCCGACGCCGATGATCATCGGGTGCTCGGTCCGACGCGCCGCGCTCGAGCGCAGGACGTCGCCGAGCGAGACGATCTCGCGGTCGGTGTTGGGGATCTCGATGCCGATCGCGGACTTGCCCGGGATCGGCGACAGGATTCGGACGTCGGCGCTCGCCACCGCATAGGCGATGTTGCGCGACAGCGCCGTGACGCGCTCGACCTTGACCGCCGGGCCGAGCTCGACCTCGTACCGCGTGACCGTCGGTCCGCGGGTGAAGCCTGTGACCTGAGCGTCGATCTCGAACTGGTCGAGCACCGTCGTGAGGGCCTCGACGACGCGGTCGTTGGCGGCCGAGCGCACCTTGTGCGGTGCGCCCTTGACGAGCAGGTCCTCGGGCGGGAGCTCGTAGAGCACGTCACCGCCGAGCATCTGCTGCTCACCGCGCGGGACGCCGGTGGTGGCCGGCGCCGTGAGCGCCTTGGCGGCGTTGCGGGTTGCGGCCGCCGACGCTCCCCCGGCCCCGAGCACGGCCGTCGGAACGGTGTCCGGGGCCGGCTCAGCCGCGGCGTCGCCTGCGTCCTGCGCCACCAGGGTGGCACGTTCGAATGCCTCGTCGCCGTCGTACCCGTCGAGACGCTCGGCGCCGGAGAGGTCGGTGATGGCACCACGGGCTTTGCGTGCCAAAAGCCTGCGCCGCTTCGATGGCGCCTCGATCTGCGGGACGGCGCTGTGGCCGGCATTGATGACAAGCACCGCGTCCTGCGCTTCGACCTCGCCCGGGCGGTTGCCGGTGAGGTGGTCGTAGCCCGCGCGCAGGCGCGGCAGCACCTGGTTCACGGGTGTCGCAGTGACGACGAGCAGTCCGAAGAAAGCGAGCAGGACCAGGAGCGGGACCGCCACGTACACGGTGAGCATCGTCGTGAGCGGCGTGCCGAGCAGGTAGCCGAC
>JAYTSH010000497.1:0-2004 GCA_043745755.1 Cellulomonas sp.
TTCGACGGCCCGGACGGCGGCTCGCAGCGCCAACTCGGCATCGACGCCGACCTCGTCCGCCGCCGCCACCAGCTCGAGCAGCCGCCGACCTACCTCGGCCTCGGTCCACGCCATGGCCCCCGCGCCGTCCGCATCTTCCTGCCACGGCGGCGGGGCCACCTGCGTGCGGTCACCACCCGCCGGGATCCCGGCCCGGCGTGCCCGCGCCAGCACCTTCTGCCCGCGCGCGAGCGCCCCCTGGGCGGCCGGGATCCCGTCGAGCACCGATGCGCGCTGCTTCTCGTGACCCTTGATCCGGTCCCACTGCACATTCAGGTCGTCGAGGGAAGCACCGGGTGCGTCGGCGACGACGCGGTCGAAGACGTGCGGATGCCGGCGCACGAGCTTCGCGGTGATACCGCGCGCGACGTCGTCGAGGTCGAAAGGGTCAGTCGGGGAGTCCTGAGCGATCCGCGCGTGGAACACGACCTGCAGCAGGAGGTCGCCGAGCTCCTCACGCATCGCTGCGCGGTCGCCGGACTCGATCGCCTCAGCGACCTCGTACGCCTCCTCGAGCGCGTACGGCACGAGCGAGGCGTGCGTCTGGCGGGCGTCCCACGGGCACCCGCCGGGCGAGCGCAGGCGGTCCATGACCTCGACGAGGGCCCGAACGCCCTCGCCGGGAACGTTCGTTGCGGGGCTCAACCGGCCGTCGGCGCGACGAGCCACGGGTGGACCGTGTCGGTGATCGTGGCGCCGGAAGCGATCGTCCCGAACCGCGGGCTGACCTCGATCTTCTGCGCCGCGAGCCGGGTCTGCAGCTCCGGGAGGTCCGTCGTGGCCGTCGCGAGGGCCTGGAGGGCCGTCGTGGCCATGAGGTAGCGCTCGACGGCGAGCGACGGGGCGGAGTAGGTGCGCTGGCCGGCGGCAGGGAGCTGGGTGGGAATGGCGGAGAGCGCGTCGGCCGCCTGCTGGTCGTTCACCCCGACGCCCTTCTCGGCCGCGAAGGCCGTCACCGTGGGCTCGTGGATGAGGACCTGCAGCACCGCGGTGGGCGTCACGCCCTGGTAGAGCGGAGCGAGCTCGGTCGTCGCGGTCTGCACGTCGGCCACCGAGATGGCCGTCCCGTCCACGACCGCGGCGGCACCAGGCTGCCCCGAGCACCCCGCCAGCGCCGCGACAACCGTGAGCGCACTGCCGACGACGAGTGCACGCACCCGGCCCTGCCTACCTGTACGCCGCTGCACCACCGACACCTGCGACCTCCTGCGTCATCGCTTCGAGCACTCCGCCCATCGTAGGCGCACCGCTCACCGGTTCCCGGCGCGCACCCCGGTGCCGACCTGCGCGGCGGCCGACACGTCGCCGAGCACGACGGCGTCGATCAGCTGGCGCGCCCAGGCGAGCAGCTGCGCGCCGTGCAGTGACCTACCGCCGATGCGCGCCGTGGTCGGGAACGGCACGAGCATCGTGCGGATCGCCGGCTTCAGGACGGTGCCGGGGTACAGCCGCTTGAGCCGCAGCTGCGCCGACTCGGGCAGGTCGACGGGCGCGAACCGCACGACCTTGCCCTGGGCCGTCACGTCGGTGAGCCCGGCCGAGCGGACGTGGATCCGGAACTCGGCGACCTCGAACAGGTTCGACACCGCGTCGGGCACCGGGCCGTACCGGTCGACCAGCTCGGCGTGGACCTCCCTGAGCACCGCGGCGTCGGGGGCTGCTGCGATCTTGCGGTATGCCTCGAGGCGCAGGCGCTCGTGCGCGATGTAGTCGTGCGGCAGGTGTGCGTCGACGGGAAGCTCGATCGTGACGTCGGGCAGCTCCTCGGGCGTCTCGCCGCGGAAGCTCAGCACGGCTGCGCCGACCATCCGGATGTAGAGGTCGAACCCGACCCCCTCGATGTGCCCCGACTGCTCGCCGCCGAGCAGGTTGCCCGCGCCGCGGATCTCGAGGTCCTTCATCGCGATCGCCATGCCCGCACCGAGATCGGTGTTGGCGGCCATCGTCGCGAGCCGGTCGTGCGCG
>JAYTSH010000498.1:0-4174 GCA_043745755.1 Cellulomonas sp.
TCCCGGCGACCGAGTCGACGACGACCCGCTCGCTGCCGAGCACCTTGTTGAGCAGGGACGACTTGCCGACGTTGGGGCGTCCGACGAGCGCCACCCGACGCGGTCCACCCTCGGGGAGCGCGACTCCGTGTGCGGACACGGTCGGGAGCGCCGCCATCGCCGCGTCGAGCAGGTCACCAGTGCCACGGCCGTGCAGCGCGGAGACGGGGTGGGGCTCGCCGAGTCCGAGGCTCCAGAGCTCGGCCGCGGATGCCTCGACGCGGGGGCCGTCGACCTTGTTGGCGCACAGCACGACGGGCTTGCCGGCCTTCCGCAGCAGCTTGACGACGCGCTCGTCGGTGCCCGTGGGCCCGACGGTCGCGTCGACGACGAACAGCACTGCGTCCGCGAGCGAGATCGCGATCTCTGCCTGCTCGGCCACGCGGGCGTCCATGCCCGCGACACCGGTCTCCCAACCGCCGGTGTCGACGACCATGAAGTTGCGGCCAGCCCACTCGGCGGGGTAGCTCACGCGGTCACGCGTCACGCCTGGCTTGTCCTCCACGACGGCCTCGCGGCGGCCGAGGATCCGGTTGACGAGGGTCGACTTGCCGACGTTCGGGCGTCCGATGACGGCGAGCACCGGAAGCGGTGCCGGGGGGCCGCCAGCCTCACCGTCCGCGAGCCCTCCGCCGAGCAGGGCAAGGTCCTCGTCCTCGAGCTCGTACTCCGCGAGGCCCGCCCGCAGTGCCTCCTCGCGCTTCGCGTCGATGTCCGCGTCGACGGCGGGATCGAGCGTGGCCTCCGCCTCCGCCGCTGCGGGGGCGTCGAGGGGATCGGTCAGGACTGCGTCATGGTGCTGGCCCGGAGTCGGGTCGGTCTCGCTCATGGGAGCATTCTCCCCCGGGCAGGTGCCGGACGACGAATGCCGGTCCGGCGGTGCCCGCCGACGGCGCTACTCGGCGGCGATCAGGTCGTCGTTCGGGAGCGGGAGCCCGGCTCGAGCCGCGGCCACGGTGACGAGACCTGAGAGCGCGACACGGATCGCCTCGTTGGCCTCGCTGAGAGCCACCCGACCCGACGTACCGGGCTCACGCACGAGGGTCAGCGGCTCACCGAACTCGACGACCAACCGCCGACGGAACCCCGGGACGTGCCCGACCGACTCCCCCGTGCGCCGGGTACCGAGAACTGCCACCGGCACGACGGGCGCTCCCCCGTTCAGCGCGAGCCAGGCGATGCCGGCATGAGCGCTCGACGCGTCCCCGCGCCCCCGGTTGCCCTCGGGGAAGATCCCGACGACCCCACCTCTGCGCAAGACGCTCAGAGCGGCGGTCAGCGCTGTCCGACCACCCTCGCGGTCGACGGGGATCTGACCGAGGGAAGTCAGGAACCAGCCCACCACACCGGTGAACGCCTCCTGCTTGACGAGCACGTGCACCGGTCGTGGCGTCGCGCCCGCGAGCACCGGCCCGTCGACGACGCCCGTGTGGTTGGCGGCGAACAGGACCGGGCCTGACGTCGGGACATGCTCCGCGCCGATGACGTGCGTGTGCCACACGCCGAACACGAGGAACCGGCCGATCCGCCGTCCCCACCGCGCTCCACGCTCGGAGAGCGCCGCGGGTGCGAGCGATGCAGCGGCCCCGGCGGGCGCCGACGTTTCCATGCGCCGGGTCACGAGCGTCGTCCGGTCATCTCGGTGACGACGTCGAGCACGGCCTGCACCGTCTGCTCGAAGTCGAGCTCCGACGAGTCGACGGTCGCGACGCCGTCGGACGCGACGCGGAACGCCGCCACCGTCGAGTCGTCGGCATCGCGTCGCAGCACCTGGTCGCGCGTGGCACGCACCGCGGCCTCGTCGTCAGTCCCGTGCACGTCGAGCGCGCGGCGGGCAAGGCGCGCCACCTCGCTCGCGGTGAGCAGGATGCGCACGTCCGCGTCGGGGGCGATCACCGTCGTGATGTCCCGGCCTTCGGCGACCACCCCGCGTCCACCTGAGAACGACGACGGCACCCGCTCGGCCCCGATGGCCTCGCGCTGGAGCCGACCGAGCTCGGCGCGGACATCGAGGTTCGTCGCGACGGCGCTGACCGCGGAGGAGATCGCGGTCTCGCGGATCGCGGCGTCGATGTCGATGCCGTCGACGCGCACGCTGGGCGCTGCGGGGTCGAGGCCCATCTCGAGCGGCAGACCTCGCACCAGCGCCGCGACGGCGGAAGTGTCGGTCAGCGACACGCCCTCGTGGAGGCACCACCACGTCGCGGCGCGGTACATCGCGCCCGTATCCAGGTAGGCGAGGCCGAGCCGGGCCGCGACCGCGCGCGACACGCTCGACTTGCCGGAGCCCGACGGCCCGTCGATCGCGATCACGAGCGCATGCGGGCGCCGGCTGTGGGCGCTCACGCCCGGGGTCTGAGCGCTCAACTCACCAGACTCCAGCCGCGTGCCGCGAGCTCCGTCTCAAGCTGCTCGGAACGGCCCGGCAAGACCGAGATGTTCGCCATGCCGACCGGGCGACCGGCCGCGTGCTCGAGCTGGAGGTCCTCGAGGTTCACACCGGCGTGGCCGACGTCAGCCAAGAGCCGGGCCAGCTCACCGGGCGAGTCCGGGACGAGGACCGTCACGACCTCGTACACGCGGGGCGCACCACCATGCTTGCCGGGGATGCGTGCGACGCCGGTGTTGCCGCGGGCGATCGTCTGCGCGATGGTCGACAGCGCACCGCCCTCGACGGTCTCGGGTCCGGTCGCCGCCTGCGCGAGGCCGAGCGCCGCGATGACACCGTCGAGGTCGCCGCGCAGCCCGACGAGCACGTCGCGGACGGCGCCCGCGTTGGCCGCAAGGATCGAGGTCCACAGGGCGGGATCGCTCGACGCGATCCTGGTCACGTCGCGCAGGCCCTGACCTGCGAGCCCGAGGGCATCGTCGGACGCGTCACGCAACCGTGCGGCCACGAGGCTCGCCACGACCTGCGGGACATGCGAGACCACAGCGACCGCAGCGTCGTGGTCGGCGGCAGACATGGCCACCGGCTGGGCCCCGAGGTCGACCGCGAGGGCGCGGACCGCCAACAGCGCCTGCGTCGACGAGGACCCCGAGTCGACCACCACCCACGGCCGCCCGACGAACAGGTCGGGCAGCGCCGCCGAGGGTCCCGTTCGTTCGCGGCCGGCCATCGGGTGGGAGCCGACGTAGCGCGTGAGGTCGGCGCCCGCGGCGCGCAGCTCGGCGAGCACCGTGCCCTTGACGCTCGCAACGTCCGTCACGACCGCCCCGGGGTGCGCGGCGAGCTCCGCGAGGACCACGTCGGCAGTCACGTCGGGGGGTGCGGCCACCACGACGAGGGTCGGAGCGGCGTCCCCGGGAGCGGCCGGTCGACCCGCCCCGACCTCCCGGGCGAGCGCGAGGGCGGTCCGCGACGGGTCGTGCAGGACGACCTCGACACCGCGCGTGGTCAGCCCGAGCCCGACGGACGCACCGAGCAGCCCAGTGCCGACGACGCGCACCGGACCGCGCGTAGCGACCGTTGAGCTCACATGCCCACCCGCGCCATGAGCGTCCCGAGCTCGACCTGGCCGAGCACGCGCGTGTGTCCCGTACGGAGATCGCCGAGCTTGATGGGACCGATCTGGGTGCGCACGAGCCGCACGACCGGGAATCCGAGCTCGTCGAAGATCCGGCGCACGATGCGGTTGCGGCCCTCGTGGAGCACGACCTCGACGAGGCTGGCCTGCGGGCTCAGGTCGACGACGCGGAAGTCGTCGACCTTCGCGAGCCCGTCCTCGAGCTCGACGCCCTTGAGCAGCCGGTGCGTGATCGAGCCCGGCACACGGCCGTCGAGGTGCGCGAGGTAGGTCTTAGGAACGGCGTGAGACGGGTGCGCGAGGCGGTTCGCCAGCTCGCCGTCGTTCGTCAGGAGCAGGAGCCCCTCGGTCTCCGCGTCGAGCCGGCCGACGTGGAACAGGCGCTCCGTGCGGTTCGCGACGAACTGCGAGAGAGACGGGCGCCCTTCGGGGTCGTGCATCGTGGAGACGACACCCAGCGGCTTGTTCAGCGCGATGGTGATGAGCGAGGTGTCGAGCTGGATGCGCATGCCGTCCACGTGGATGACCGCCCGCTGGGGGTCCACCCGGACGCCGAGCTCACGGACGAGCACGCCGTCGACGGTCACTCGACCTGCCTCGATGAGCAC
>JAYTSH010000499.1:0-1966 GCA_043745755.1 Cellulomonas sp.
CGATCGCCACGAGGACGTCAGGCGCCGTCAGGTTCTCGCCCAGCAGGTTCTCCTTGCCGGTGCCGTGGTAGTCGCTGGACCCCGTCACGAGCAGCCCGAGCCGCGCGGCGATGGCGTGCAGCCGGGCTCGCTGGGTGGGCGTGTGGTCGCGGTGGTCGATCTCGATCCCGGCCAGCCCGGCGTCGGCGAGCTCGTCGAACGCCTCGTCGGTCACGATGCGGCCGCGGACCTCGGCGCCCGGGTGCGCGAACACGGGGACTCCTCCAGCGGCGCGCACGGCCCGCACCGCGTCGATGCCCGACGGCGCGTAGTACGGGACGTAATACTTCGCGTGACTGGACAGCACGCCGGTGAAGGCGGCGCTCCGGTCAGGCAGGAAGCCCGCCGCGACCAACGCATCGGCGATGTGCGGGCGACCGACGACGGTGTTCGGGGCGGTCTGAGCGAGCACGTCGTCCCAGGTCAGGGGGTAGTCCGCCGCGAGCAGGTCGACGATCACCCGGCCTCGACGCTCGCGCGCCGCGCGCGTCCGCTCGAGCTCGACCATGAGCTCGGGGTGCGTCGGATCCTGCAGGTACGCCAGCAGATGGATGCTGATCCCGTGCAGCCGGGCCGACACCTCGGTGCCACGCACGAGCGCCACCCCGACGTCGACGGCAGCCGCGGCCGCCTCGTCCCACCCCGACGTCGTGTCGTGGTCGGTGAGCGCGACGACGTCGAGACCTGCCCGTGCGGCTGCAGCCATGACCTCGGCCGGGCTCTCGGTCCCGTCCGACGCGGACGAGTGGGTGTGGAGGTCGATGCGCACTGACCCACCCTAGGTCCCGTCGACCTGTCGAGACTGCACCCCGGCCCGGCGCTGAGCGTCAGCAGGATGCGCGCGGGCCCCGCCCGCGCCGGTGGGAGGATGGGGCCATGACGACGGACGTGACGCCGGAGACCACCCAGGGCGACGACCAGGACCTGTCGAGCCGCAACGACAACCGCTCGCAGAGACCCGACTCCGCAGCGTTCAGGAGCTTCATCACGTCCGGCTGGGGAC
Organism: Cellulomonas sp.; assembly: GCA_043745755.1. Classification (GTDB taxonomy): domain Bacteria; phylum Actinomycetota; class Actinomycetes; order Actinomycetales; family Cellulomonadaceae; genus Cellulomonas_A. The sequence continues at coordinate 1,043 of JAYTSH010000499.1, forward strand.
CGCGCCCCGACACGGCGGGCGCACCCGGGCCCGCCGTCGCGCAGGCCGCCGACCGCCGTGCCCGGCTCGCGGCCCAGTTCCCCGGCGAACGGCTCGTCATCCCGGCCGGCACGTTCAAGACTCGCTCGAACGACACCGACTTCCGGTTCCGTCCGCACTCCGCATTCGCCCACCTCACGGGCCTCGGTGCCGAGCAGGAGCCGGATGCGGTGCTCGTTCTCGACCCGGTGACCGGCGATGACGGCAGGGACGGCACCCACGAGGCCGTTCTGTACATGCGTCCGCTGGCCGGGCGTGACACGACGGAGTTCTTCTCGGACTCCCGCTACGGCGAGTTCTGGGTCGGCGCACGTCCGACGCTCGAGGACCTCGAACGCATCACGGGCATCCGCACCGCGCACCTCGACGACCTGAGCGATGCGCTCGCCAAGGACGCGGGCCTGGGCGGCGTCGGGGTCGTCGTGGTCCCCGGCGTCGACGCGACAGTCGAGGCCGTCGTCGAGGAGATCCGCGCGGCCGAGAATGCCGGCATGCGCGACGACGCGCTCGCCGAGGCGCTGTCCGAGCTGCGCCTGATCAAGGACGCCCACGAGGTCGAGCAGATGCGCACGGCCGTCGCTGTCACGATCGAGGGTTTCGAGCAGATCGTGCGTCGCCTGCCCGAGGCGGTCGCGCACCGCCGCGGGGAACGCGTCATCGAGTCCACGTTCATCGCTCACGCCCGTCAGGAGGGCAACGCGGTCGGCTACGAGACGATCGCGGCCGCCGGGGCGCACGCCACGACGCTGCACTGGACGGACAACGACGGCCAGGTCCGGCCCGGGGAGCTCGTCCTCATCGACGCGGGCGCCGAGGTCGACTCGCTGTACACCGCCGACGTGACCCGCACCCTGCCCGTCGACGGGACGTTCACCGAGGTCCAGC
>JAYTSH010000500.1:0-4734 GCA_043745755.1 Cellulomonas sp.
AGCAGGCACCAGCGCCAGTTCAGGTACTCGGTGAGCAGGCCGCCGGAGATGAGTCCGATCGCACTGCCGCCACCAGCGATGGCCCCGTAGATGCCGAACGCCCGGGCGCGCTCGTGCGGTTCGGTGAACGTGACGCTCACCAGGGACAGGGCCGCGGGCGCGAGGAGCGCCGCGAAGACACCCTGCAGCCCCCGCGCGGCCAGGAGCATGCCGCCGGTTGTCGCGAACCCGCCGAGGGCCGACGCGCCGGCGAAGCCGATCAGGCCGATGATCAGAGCCCGTCGACGCCCGATGAGGTCACCGACGCGGCCGCCGAGCAGGAGCAACCCACCGAAGGCGAGCGTGTAGGCCGTCACGACCCACTGCCGGTTGGCGTCGCTGATGCCGAGGTCGGCCTGGGCGGACGGGAGGGCGATGTTCACGATGGTCATGTCGAGCACCACCATGAGCTGGGCGAGGGCGATGACCGCGAGGCCCCACCAGCGGCGGGGATCGGGCAGGGTGTCGCGCGGCGCGTTGTTCGCCGCGGTCGAGGACATGGCAGAGTCCATCGGAGGACCTTCCTGGAAGGTGGGGAGCGGCGGCGCTCGATGTGGGGGCCGGACGACTCTCGTCAGACGACGGGGTGTCGTGTGATGGAGTCCTCATCTACTTGCCGGCCGGCAAGTTGGAGACTGAGAATAGGACCCTTACTTGCCGGGCGTCAAGTAAGTACGGTCGGCAATCGCGAACAGGAGATGACGGCACATGACGGCGGACACTCGGAGGCGCAGCGACACGCGCGGCGAGATCCAGCGGATCGCGCTGTGCCGGTTCACCGAGGACGGCTACGACAAGACGTCCCTGCGCGAGATCGCCGAGGACCTCGGCGTCACGAAGGCCGCGCTCTATTACCACTTCCGGACCAAGGAGAACATCCTCGAGAGCCTGGTCACCGACATCGGGAAGTCCGTCGACGACCTCGTTGCCTGGGTCGGCTCGGCGCCCTCCACGCGCGAGCGGCGCCAGGAGATGCTGCGCCGGTTGGCCGGGCTCGCCCAGAGCGGCGTCGGCGACCTGATGCGGTGCGTGCAGCAGAACGAGGCGTCATTCGCCTCGCTGCCGCAGGCCACCGACATCGTGCACCGCTACAAGGAAGAGCTGTGGCGCGCGAGCACTCCTCCGGACGCGACGCTCGAGGACCGACTCCGAGCCAGGATCGCCATCATGACGATCCTCATGGCCAGCAAGGGCGCGAGCGAGCTCGGCGGGACCGCCCAGGAGCGCACGGACGCCGCACTGCGGATCGCCTTCGAGATCATGCCCTGACCGGACACCTCGCCTGCGACCGAGCGCGTCATTCGGTCGCGGTTGCCGGGTCGGGCAAGAAGGTTCCCGCGACCGCAGCGACGAGCGCGACGGCCACCAGGGCGGCTCCTGCCTCGTGGAACTGGGCGATGGCCCCGTCCACGGTGGTCGCCCCCGCGATCATCGATCCGAGCAGTCCGACGCCGATCGAGCCACCGACGCGTTGCACGATGCTGAACAGCGTGTTGCCGTCGGCGAGCTGGTTCTCGGCCAGGGGAGCGAGCGTGGCGACCAGCAGCGGCGTCGTCACGAAGCCGACCGCGACGGCGCGTCCAGAGAGGATCGCCGCGACGACCCACAGGGGCGTCCCGCGCGCGAGGAGCATGAGGAAGACGCCGACCACCAGGGTGCGGAGCCGGACGCGGGCCGCCACGCGCTGACCCACGTAGGTGCCCAGACCCATGAGTACGCCTTGAGGCAGGAGCGCCAGACCCGTCTCCAGGGCCGTGTGGCCCTGGACGGACTCCGTGAACACGGGCATCAGGAACAGGGTGCCGAAGGCGGCCACGGAGCATGCGACCTGCAGGACGAGGGCGAGCACGGCACCGGGATGGCGGACCATGCCGAGGTCGACCGGGGGGTGGTCGCGGTGCGGGGCCCAGGACGCGTAGCCCGCGAGCAGCAGCAGTCCACCGACGAGCGGACCGGCCGTGCTCCACGTGAGCCATCCGGACGCCGCGCCCTCAGACGCGCCGAACAGCGCGGCGACGAGCCCGACGGCCAGGAGCGCGAACGCCGGGGAGTCGAACCGGGTGCGAGGAAGAGGACGAGCGCGGCCGAGACGGGGATGGCACCGCTGCGCAGGCCGGCTCCACCGAGCAGGATGCTCAGGGCAAGGGGGACCAGCGGCGCACCGGCGAGGCCCTGCACTGCCCGGAGACCGATCAGGACTTCCACGCTCGGGGCCAGGGCGCACCCGGCGGAGGCCAGGACGAACGCGATCGCGCTGAGGCCGTAGATCCGCAGGGTGCCGAAGCGGCGCGCGAGGTAGGACGTCGCCGCGAGTGACACCCCCAGGGCCAGCAGATACCCGCTGACGACCCACTTCACGTCATGGAGATCGGCGGCGAAGTCCTTGGCGATCGCGGGTACGGCAACGTTCACGATGCTCGAGTCGAGCATGCTCAGCAGGGGTCCGACGAGGAGGCCGAACCTGGCGATCCGGCTGAGCACCGGTGGCCGGTCGGCGACGTCGCCCGGCCGCAGGGCGTTGCGGCTCGCAACCGAGCCGGTCACCGCGGGGCGTCCGACCCGCGGTCGGCGCCCGCCTCGGCCTCGGACCTCTCGAGGAGGTCCGCGACGAAGGCGCGGTCATGAGCCAACCGGTCCAGGAGATGACGCATGGCGAGCGGCCGCCAACCACCTGCTCCTGGCCAGGCGTCGAGCAGCTCCTGGGCCTGTGCCTGCTGGTCGGCGAGGGCGGTATCGCGCGCCAGGAGGACGCCGGCCCTCTCCGTCAGTGTCACCTCGGCGAAGAAGCCCACCCGCACAAGGAAGGCTTCGTCCTCGCCCGCCTCCTCCGGGCCGAGAGTGGTGATCAGCTCGTGGAAGAGAGCGCGGCCGGCGGCGGTGATCGCGTACATGTGACGCGGCGGTCGGCCCTCGGTCGTCTGGACCTGCTTGGTCACCGCCCCGGCAGTCTCGAAGCGGCGGAGCAACGGGTACAGGGAGTTGTTGCTCAGCGTCCGCAGCGTCGGCCGCTGGACCCGGTGCTTGAGCTCGTAGCCGTGCACCGGGCCGCGCCGCAGCACTCCGAGGATCAGGATGTCGAGCATCCGTCCAGTGTGACATAGGTCACTTTGACGTACTGACGTCACGTCGCGGCGACCGGGTTCATGAGTGCCTCTCAGGACGCCGATGGGGAGCTGTGCCCGCAGCCCTTGCCGCCGTCCCCGCGACCGCGCGCAGGCAACGACCGCCGATTGCTGCACGCCGGGCCCCGCCCGCTGAGAGAATCGCGGCATGCCCGGAACGCTGCGACCGCCGACAGGGACGAGTACACGACGGATGACACAGACTGCTGCGTTCGACGCGATCGGGATCGACGACCTGCGTCGCGCCGGAGGCCTCAAGTGGAGCACCTTCCCCGACACGATCGGCGCTTTCGTGGCCGAGATGGACTTCGGGATCGCGCCACCGATCACGCAGGCGCTGCATGGTGCGGTCGAGTCCGGGTCGTTCGGCTACCTGCCCGCCGCCCAGAGCGCGCGCCTGTCGGTCGCGTGCAGCGACTGGGCTCGGGACCGGTACGGGTGGGACGTCGACGCGCAGGACGTCCGACCGGTGGCCGACGTCATCGCCGGCCTGGAGATGGCGATCCGGCACTTCTCCGCCCACGGATCGGCCGTCATCGTCCCGACGCCTGCCTACATGCCGTTCCTCACCGTGCCGGGGGCGCTCGGGCGTGACGTGATCCAGCTGCCGATGGCGGTCCAGGACGGCCGCTCCGTCTACGACCTCGACGCCCTCGACGCTGCCTTCGTGGCCGGTGGCAACCTGCTGGTCCTGTGCAACCCGCACAACCCCGTCGGCAGGGTGCTCGATCGCGCCGAGCTCGCGGCGATCGCGGCAGTCGTCGAGCGGTACGGCGGGCGGGTGTTCTCCGACGAGATCCACGCCCCGCTCGTCTACGCCGGGTCCCGGCACACGCCGTATGCCTCGCTCGACGCCGTCACCGCTGGCCACACGCTCACGGCCACGTCGGCCTCCAAGGCCTGGAACCTGCCGGGTCTGAAGTGCGCCGAGGTGATCCTGTCGAACGACCGGGACCGCGATCTGTGGTCCCAGGTCGGTCCGGCCGCCGAGCACGGCGCGGCCAACCTCGGCGTGATCGCGAACACCGCCGCGTTCACTGCCGGCGGGCCGTGGCTCGACGACGTCATCGCGTATCTCGACCGCAACCGTCGGGCCCTCGCCGGGCTGGTCCGCGACCTCCTGCCGGGCGTGGCGTACACGCCGCCCGACGGGACGTACCTCGCCTGGCTCGACGTCCGCGACCTCGACCTGGGCGCGCAGCCCGCGGCGTTCTTCCGGGAGCACGCTGGGGTCGCGATGGTCGACGGCACGCTGTGCGGTGACATCGGCCGCGGGTTCGTCCGGTACAACTTCGCGACCCCGCGGCCGATCATGGAACGCACCATCCACGCCATGGCCCAGGCGCTCGCCCACCGCTAGCCCGATCAGCCCTCGGCCGATCCGCCCGACGCCACGACGGTGTCGAACGGGCGGACCGCTGCGCCGGGAGACGCGCCTCAGCACGGCGCCGAACCTCCCTTCGGCCAGATCCAGGGCCACGTCGTCACCAGCGCACGAGCGCATGACCGACTCGAGCTCGGCCACCCCGTGCCCGGTGAGGTCACCCCCGGGCATCCGGGGGGTGGTCAGCGT
>JAYTSH010000501.1:0-2454 GCA_043745755.1 Cellulomonas sp.
TGCGTGCGTGCTGGCGCTGGCATGATCGCCTCCTGTCGGCTCCAGCGGGTCACCCTGCATGGCGTCGACCCTGTGATGTTGTGACCTCAAGAGTAACGACTCCGCGTCGGGCCGCTGGACCGGCCCCGCGGCGTGGCAGGATCACCGGCGATGAGCCCGTTGCGACCGACACCACGCACTCGCGGCGCCGCACGCCGCCGGATCTCCGCCCTGCGGTACGCGGTAGCCGTCCTGACGGTCGCGACCGCCCTCGCCGGGTGCGGCATCCGACTCGAGACGCCCGCGCCGACTGCGCCCGCGCCGGACCTGACCGAGATCGTGCGCAGCCGTTCGGTCGATGACGCGCTCGAGCTCGCGGCGGGTGCGCGCGCCGCGAGCACAGGCGCGAGCCCGGCAGTCCAGCAGGTTCTGGCCCAGGTCGCCGACTTCTCCGACCAGCACGCCGTCGAGCTCGGCGGCACCTACGACTCTGGTCTGGCGACGCCGACGCCGAGCATTTCGACGCCCGCGGCCGAGCCGACCGCCGTGCCCGATGCGACGCAGGTTCTCGCCCTGCTCACGACGGCGGACCGGACCGCCGCAGCCGACGCCGCCGACGTTCCCGGCGGTGCGCTCGCACGGCTCCTCGCCTCGATCGCCGCCTCACGTGCCGGACTCGTGGCCCGGCTCGCCCCTGCCCTCGGGGTGCCCGCCACGGATGCAGGATCACCGGCCGCATCGTCGCCTGTCGCGGCACCGGCCGACGGAGCGACGACGCGGAGCCCCACCCCGACCGCAGGCTCGGCGACCCCGTCCACACCGCAACCCGCCGACGTGCCGACCAGCGACCGCATCGGCATCGTCGCGGCCGAGGACCAGGCGGGCTACGGCTACGAGGTCCTCGCCGCCAAGCTCGATGACCCCCGCCGCGCCGCCGCGAGGGCCGCCGCCGCCGTCCACCGGGCACGAGCCGAGACCTGGGCGCAGGCGTGGGCGCTCGACGGCACGACGTCCGACCCCCGACGAGCGACGTACGCGCTCCCAGCGGGCCTCGACAACCCTGCCACCGCTCTCGCGCTCGCTCAGAGCCTCGAGATGGGGCTCACCACGACCTACGCGAGCGCCGTGGCGGACAGCGCGCGCGCCAGCAGGCGCGAGCTCATCGCGTCGCTGCTGGCAGCCAGCAGCGACGCGGCAGCCTGGGGAACGCCGGCCCTGGCGTTCCCCGGACTTCCCGAACGGGCCGGCTGACACCTCGCGGGCGACCTGCCGAGCGCCCTTCAGCGCGCGAGGAGTCCGTCAACGAGCGCGGTGACACGGTCGGCCGCGTCGGCGACGGGAACCTGCTCCACGCCGCTGCCGTCCTGGGCCGCGACGCGCGGACGCACCTCGACGACCCCCTCGGCCAGCCCGCGCCCGACCACGACCACGAGAGGGACGCCCAGGAGCTCGGCGTCGGCGAACTTCACGCCGGGCGACACCTTCGGACGGTCGTCGTACAGGACCTCGATGCCCCGGGCCGAGAGTGTCGTAGCCAAGGCTTCGGCCGCCTCGAACACCGCGACGTCGCGGCCCGTGGCCACGACGTGGACGTGCGCCGGGGCGACCCCGGCCGGCCACGCGAGCCCGCGGTCGTCGTGGTTGGCCTCCGCGAGAGCGGCGAGCACCCGCGTGACGCCGATGCCGTACGAGCCCATCGTCACGACCACCGACTTGCCGTTCTGGTTCAGGACCGACAGGCCGAGCGCCTGGGCGTACTTGCGACCGAGCGCGAAGATGTGGCCGATCTCGATGCCGCGCGCGAGCTCGAGTGGGCCCGAACCGTCCGGTGCCAGGTCTCCGGTGCGCACGTCGGCGGCCTCGACGGTCCCGTCAGCCGTGAAGTCGCGGCCCGCGACCAGGTCGAAGACGTGCCGACCGGACTCGTTCGCCCCAGTGATCCAGCGGGTTCCTGCCACCACGCGCGGATCGAGCAGGTACCGCACAGCGCGGCGACGCTCGTCGTCCGGCGCGGTCCCGTCGAGATTCGGGCCCAGCACCCCCGGCCCGAGGTACCCCTTGACCAGCTCGGGATGAGCGGCGAAGTCCGCCTCCCCGGCCGCCTCGACCTCACCAGGCGCGACCGACGCCTCGAGACGCTTGAGGTCGACGTCGCGGTCCCCGGGCAGGCCGACGACGAGCAGCGTGCGCTCCCCCGTCGGCTGCACGAGCGCCAGGACGACGTTCTTCAGCGTGTCGGCCGCAACCCACGGCCGGTCGGCGCGCGGAAAGCGCTCGTTGGCGACAGCGACGAGCGTGTCGATCGTCGGGGTGTCCGGGGTGTCCTCGACGTGCGCGGCCGGCGCGTCGTCGAACGCGATCGCATCTGGGACGACGGTGGTGACGGCCTCGACGTTGGCGGCATACCCGCCAGGGGACCGCACGAACGTGTCCTCGCCGATCGGTGTCGGGGTGAGGAACTCCTCGCTGCGCGAG
>JAYTSH010000502.1:0-1793 GCA_043745755.1 Cellulomonas sp.
GTGGACCGGTTGCTGCGCGAGGACCAGATCGATGCCATCGTCGGTTGGCACAGCTCGGCCGTGCGCCAGGCCGTCGCCCCCCGCGTGCGCGCCCGCGTCCCCTACGTTTACACCGCGCTCTACGAAGGCGGCGAGGTCACACCGGGACTCTTCATGACCGGCGAGACGCCCCACCGCCAGGTCTTGGCCGCGTTGAGCTGGCTTGCCCGCGAAGCAGATATCTGCCGATGGACCATCGTCGGCGACGACTACATCTGGCCGCGACGAACCGCTGCCCAGGCCGCCGCTGCGGCCGCAGAGTGTGGCGTCACCTTCACCGATCACATCTTCGTCGCCCCCGACATCACTACCCATGCAGCGGCTCTGCGGGAGCTGGCACAGCGCGACTGCGACGGCGTGCTCATGCTGATGCTGGGTGAGCACGGTGTTCAGTTCAACCGCCAGTTCGTCAGTGCCGGGCTCGACGAGTCGATCACCCGCCTGAGCCCGCTGATGGACGAGAACATGCTGCTCGGTGGCGGCGTGAACACCACCCACAACCTGTTCTCCACCGCTGGCTACTTCGAGACGTTGGCAACCGCGGAGAGCCTGGATCTCGGCGCTCGCTACACACGAAAATATGGTCTCGACGCCCCGGTCCTGAACAGCATCGGAGAGTCCTGCTACGAAGGCCTGCTCCTCCTGGCCGAGCTCGTTCGTGGTGCGCGATCCCTCGACGTCACCTCTCTCTGCGCCACAGCTCCAGGGACGATCTACTCCAGTCCTCGGGGCGAGGTCGCCGTCACCGGGCAGCACCTGCAGCAACAGGTGTACCTCGCCCAAGCGAGGGGTTTCGAGTTCGACATCGTTACGGCCCTTCAAGGTCCGTAGATGGAGAGGGTGGCTCTGTCCCCAGGCCCTACCGCCGCCGCGAGTTCGGTGACGACGTCGTTCGTGTCGCCAGGAGCCGAGATCCGAAGACCCCGCTCGAGCAGGTCGCGAAGGACTTCGGGATCCACCAGACCACGTTGAGCTCGTGGATGAAGCAGGCCGACGTCGAAGACGGCGCCAAGCCTGGCATGACCGCGAACCAGAACGCGGAACTTCGTGAGCTCAAGTGCCGCAACCGGCTGCTCGAGCAAGAAGTCGAGGTCCTGCGCCGCGCTGCCGCCTACCTATCGCAGGCCAACCTGCCGGGAAAATGATGTACCCGCTCGTCGGTGAGCTGGCCGAGGACGGTGCCCCCGTCACGGTGACGGGCCGGGTGCTCAAGATCGCTCGTCAGCCCTACTACCGCTGGCTCGCCCAGCCGGTGACCGACGCCGAACTCGTCGAGGCCTACCGGGCCGACGCGCTGTTCGACGCGCACAAGGACGACCCCGAGATCGGCGACCGGTTCCTGGTCGATGAAGCCAGAGAGGCCGGCGAATCCGTGGCCCAGCGGACAGCGTGGCGGATCTGCGCCCAGCTGGGCTGGTGGTCGGTGTTCGGCAAGCCCAAGAAGGGCAGGGCGAACAAGGCTGGCCCGCCGGTCCACGACGACCTGTGTGCCGTGGTCGACGAGCACGGCGTGATCGGGCCCGTGTTCGCCGCTGACGGTCCGAACGAGCTGTGGCTCAGTGACATCACCGAACACTGGACCGCCGGAGGCAAGCTCGACGTCTGCGCGATCAAGGACGTCTGCTCCAACCGGATCGTCGGCTACTCCATCGACTCGCCGATGAAGTCCCGGCTCGCGGTCGCGGCACTACTCAACGCCGTCGCCAGGCGCGGTGACGTCGCCGGCTGCGTGGTCCACACCGACAGGGGATCGT
>JAYTSH010000503.1:0-2896 GCA_043745755.1 Cellulomonas sp.
CTCGACGTCATCGCCCAGGTGGGAGATCCGCGCGACGACATACCGCTGCGAGTCCTGCCACTGGTCGACGACCCGCACCTCGAGACCGTTCCAACGGGCGGTCAGATCGAGCTCGAACAGCTCGCTGACGTCTGTCCGGCGCGTGTCGCGCCCGCTGTGCCTGCGCCAGCTGCCTTCAGCGCCCGACGAGTCCCTGCAGAGCTGCTCCGGCTGGACCTTGCGCCGATACGACTCCCTCGCTAGCGTGTCTCGCATGGTACCTACCGACGAAAGCATCTTGACGCACCTGCGTCGGGGTGCCCTGGAGTTCTGCGTGCTCGCGCTGCTCCAGAGCGGCGAGTGGTACGGGCTCGACATCGCACGCCGCCTCTCGATCGACGGCGTGCTGCTCCACGGCGAGGGCACGCTCTACCCCCTGCTCGCTCGACTGCGCCGCGCGGGGCACGTCGAGACGAGCTGGCGCGAGTCCACCGCCGGGCCCCCACGCCGCTACTACACCCTCACGCCAGGCGGCCTCCAGGCGCTCGAGGCCTTCCGGGCCACCTGGGTCCCGTTCCGCACCGCCGTCGACTCCGCCCTGGAAGGACCGCAGTCATGACCGACGCCCCCGACCTCGTCACGCTCTACCTGGACGAGCTCGACCGCCTGCTGGCCCACGCTGACCCCGACGAGCGCGCCGATGTGCTCGCGTCCGTCCGCGAGCACATCGACGCCTCCCTCGCCGAGCAGATCGCCCAGGGCCGAGCGCCCGACGCCGCCGCGGTGCTCGCGGTGCTCGGCAGCCCGGAGCAGGTCGCGGGCGGGGTGCGTGGCGGGACGCCGGGCGGCGTCGCGTGGGTCGGGGCACCGGGTGCGGCCGGGGCGCCGGGCGGGTCGGGCCTCTCGGCGGCCTGGGTGCCGCCCGTCGCTTGCCTGCTGCTGATCGTCGGCGGGGTCGGCGGGGTCCTGGTTGCACCGCTCGTGCTCTGGCTCGCGGGCGCGATCCTCTTGGCCGCCTCGCCGCTGTGGCGCCCGCGCGAGAAGATCCTTGGCCTGGTCCTGTCGCCTGTCGGCGGGATGGTCGCCCTGGTGGCCACCTTCGCGTTCTCCTTCGCCAGCTGCACCGAGACCTTCGACGGGAACGGGACGCTCGACTCACAGAGCGGCGCATGCGGCACGGGTGTCCACGTCGCGGCGTGGGTCGGGCTCTCGCTCCTGGCCCTGCTCGTCGTCGCCGCGCTCGGATATGTCGTCGCGCTCTGGCGGCGCGGCGCCGACCGGGCGACTGCTCTCACCGTGTGACGAGGGTCGCCGCCGCGATGGTGCCCGGCACGTCGGGCACCGGGATCGCCGCGAGCTCCGCAAGCGCAGCCGCGTACCCGGACTCGTCGCCCGCGCGTGCTGCGTCCCGCGCGCGCACCGTCGGGCCGTGCAGCGCCAGGCGGGTCCGGCGACGCAGCGCCCGGACGGCGCGCTCGTCGGTCGACCCGAGCGCGTCGAGCGCCGCCTCGAGACCTGCCAGCACGCGGGTGCGCTCCGCGATGATCCCCGGGTTGCGTAGGCGCATGCGACGGTCGGCCTGGAAGTCGGCCGCGGTGCGCGCGACGATCTCGTGCGCAAGGGCGACCGGCGCAGAGTGCTGGTCAGGTGCGTGCTCGCTCACGGTCGTCAGGCTCACGAGCCGCACACCGGGCAGCTCGCGGACTCCCGGGTCGACGTCGTGCCGCAGCGCGAGGTCCACGACCGCGAGCGGGCGATCGACCCCGACGCGGGCGGCAGCCAGCGCCTCGACCTCGAGCACAGCACCGGGGGCGCCCGAGCACGCAACCACGAGGTCGACGCCCGTCAGCTCGGCGTGCAGGTCGGTGCCGGTGACGGCCTGCACCCCGCGCGCCGCGGCGAACGTCGGGGCCCGACCACTGGACGAGAACACCCGGATGTCGCCGCAGCCTCGCGCCTTGAGCGCCGCGAGGCTCGCCCCGGCGTAGGAGCCGGTCCCGATGAGCACGCAACGGACGTCGGGCCAGGCGGGCAGGTCGTCCTGGACGAGGTCGAGCGCCACGGACACGACCGAACGTCCTGCGCCGCCGAGCCCCGTGCTCGAGCCGACCGTGCGCGAGGTCCGGGACGCGGCCTGGAACAGCGCCTCGAGGTCCGACGTCGTCGTGCGGTCGCGGCGGGCTGCGCTCAGGGCGCGGCGCACCTGACCCGCGATCTCTCTCTCGCCGACGACCATCGAGTCGAGCCCGGACGCCACGGCGAACAGGTGCTCGGCGACCTCGACACCCGTGCGGGCCTGCAGCTCGGTCTCGACCCGCTCGGCGCGGTAGCCCGAGCGGGCGGCCACGACTGCCGCTGCCCCGGCTCGCGCGTCGGCGACGTGATCGGGGTCGTCGACCTCCAGGTACAGCTCGAACCGGTTGCACGTCGCAAGGACGACGGCCCCGGTGACGGGCGCGCAGCCGGCCACGATCTCGTGTCCGACGGCGTGCGTGTCGGCAGAGAGCCGCTCCAGCACTGCGAGGTCGAGGTCGCGGTGGCTGGCGATCAAAGACAGCAGCACCACGGGGCCGATTGAATCACTCGAAGGAATGTCCGGCACAATCGACACGTGAGCCTTCCCCCCACGCATCCGCTCGTCGACGGCCGAACGACACATTCCGCGCTCGTGACCGCCTATTCCGGCGGACTTCCGGTGCGGCGCCCGGTGTGGTTCATGCGACAGGCGGGTCGGTCGCTGCCCGAGTACCGCGCGGCGCGGGCCGGCACCGCGATGCTCGACGCGTGCCTGACCCCCGAGCTCGCCTCGGAGCTGACGCTGCAGCCCGTGCGCCGCCACGACGTCGATGCGGGCATCTTCTTCTCCGACATCGTCGTCCCGCTGCGACTCGCGGGGGTCGACGTCGTGATCGAGCCC
>JAYTSH010000504.1:0-1501 GCA_043745755.1 Cellulomonas sp.
CGCGGGTTCGTCACGGTCGTGGCTCGCGGCTTACGCGCGTTGGACGACGGTGTGCAGCGGGACGGCGTTGATCACGGTGAACGCGAAGGGGCACTTCTCGCGCGCGGCCTGTTGCCAGCGCGCCAACGTGTCGTCCGAGACGTCGGTCGCGACCGTCACGGTGACGGTGATCTGCTCGATCAGCGGCCCGTCGCCCATGTCGTACACGCGGGCAACATCAACATCTTGCTCCGCCACCACGCGCAGCTCGCTCAGATCGACGCCCTCCATCGCCGCGACGGTCACCACGGTCGCTGCGTAGCAGGCGCCCAGGCCGGTGAGCATGTACTGCAACGGGTCCGGGGCCAGCCCGCTACCGCCGAAGCCGGGGGCCACGTCCACGCTGAGCGAGGTCTCGCGGTCGCCGTGGGCCATGGACGCGGTGTACGCGGGGGTGCCCTCGGCGAAGCTCCAGGTGCCTTCGACGCGCTTGTGCATCGTGAACACGCCAGGGTCGGACAGGCCGCGATCCACGACGGCTGCCAGCACCCCGAGGTCGAGGTTGTTCTTCCGCATCCGTGACTCCGTCCACTATTCAAGCAAGTCATTGAATACTCGACGCTACCAGACCGTGGACCCTCCTCGGCGTACTGTTCAACAGATCAGTTGAGGAGGCGGCGTGGAACCACGACAGTTCAAGGACGAGGTGTTCGGCCACTTCGCCCGCATCGGCGCGGCCCTCGGGCATGCCAAGCGCGTGGAGATCCTCGACGTCCTGGCGCAGGGTGAGCGTTCCGTGGACTCGCTGGCCCAGCAGATCTCCGCGACCGTCGCCAACACCTCGCGGCACCTGCAGATCCTCGCCTCGGCGGGCCTGGTCGCCCGGCGCGTGGACGGCACGTCCCGGGTGTACCGCCTGGCCGACCCGGCCGTCGAGACCGGCTACCGCACGCTTGTCCACCTCGCCGAGCAGCACATCGCCGAGGTCACCGCACTGTCTGACGCGTTCTTCCGGCAGGCCGACGGCACCCGACCGGTCACGTTCACCGAGTTCGACGAGATGTCCCGCGCGGGGCAGGTCGTCCTGGTCGACGTGCGACCACCCAGCGAGTTCGCCGCCGGTCACGTCGAGGGAGCCGTCAACATCCCCGTCGCGGACCTGGCCGCGCGCATGACCGAGCTACCATCGGACGCCAACGTCGTCGCGTACTGCCGGGGCCCGTACTGCGTCATGGCCGCCACCGCCGTCACCCGCCTGCGAGAGTCCGGCTACCACGCCGTCCGCCTCGATGGCGGCTACCCCCAGTGGCGCGACGCCGGACGCACCGTGGCGTCGTAGCCAGCCGTCACCCACTCGCCCACACGGCGTCATCGCATTCGAGAAGGCGTCTGCGCGAGCACCACGCCAACATCCCTCCCGATGAGCCTGGATCCACCGGTCGGGTTTCTGGGGGCGTCTGACCGGGCTCGGTCGATGTGATTGTGGTTTCGGGCGTGGTGGTGTTGCCGGTTTGTCCGGGTC
>JAYTSH010000505.1:0-2015 GCA_043745755.1 Cellulomonas sp.
GAGATCGGTCAGATTGACCTAGCAACGCGACGCCACGGCGCCACCGGTTGCTGCACGCCGGGCCGTCCGCTGGGAGAATCGCACCATGCCCGGAATGCTGCGACCGCCGACAGGGACGAGTACACGACGGATGACCCGGACTGCTGCGTTCGACGCGATCGGAATCGACGACCTGCGCCGCGCCGGTGGCCTCAAGTGGAGCACCTTCCCCGACAAGATCGACGCGTTCGTGGCCGAGATGGACTTCGGGATCGCGCCACCGATCACGCAGGCGCTGCATGGCGCGGTCGAGTCCGGGTCGTTCGGCTACCTGCCCGCCGCCCAGGGCGCGCGCCTGTCGGTCGCGTGCAGCGACTGGGCTCGGGACCGGTACCGGTGGGATGTCCGAGCGGAGGACGTCAGACCGGTGGCCGACGTCATCGCCGGCCTGGAGATGGCCATCCGGCACTTCTCCACCCCCGGCTCGGCCGTCATCGTCTCGACGCCTGCGTACATGCCGTTCCTCACCGTCCCGGGCGCGCTCGGGCGTGACGTGATACAGGTGCCGATGGCGGTCCAGGACGGCCGCTCCGTCTACGACCTCGACGCCCTCGACGCGGCCTTCGTGGCCGGCGGCAACCTGCTGGTCCTGTGCAACCCCCACAACCCCGTCGGCCGGGTGCTCGACCGCGCCGAGCTCGCGGCGATCGCGGCGGTCGTCGAGCGGCACGGCGGGCGGGTGTTCTCCGACGAGATCCACTCCGCGCTCGTCTACCCCGGGTCCAGGCACACGCCGTACGCGTCGCTCGACGCCGTCACCGCCGGCCACACGCTCACGGCCATGTCGGCGTCCAAGGCGTGGAACCTGCCGGGTCTGAAGTGCGCCGAGGTGATCCTGTCGAACGACCGGGACCGCGATCTGTGGTCACGGGTCGGTCCGGCCGCCGAGCACGGCGCGGCCAACCTCGGCGTGATCGCGAGCACCGCCGCGTTCACCGCCGGCGGGCCGTGGCTCGACGACGTCATCGCGTATCTCGACCGCAACCGCAGCGCACTCGCCGAGCTCGTCCACGACCTCCTGCCGGGCGTGGGGTACACGCCGCCCGAGGGGACGTACCTCGCCTGGCTCGACGTCCGCGGCCTCGGCCTGGGCGCGCAGCCCGCGGCGTTCTTCCTGGAGCACGCCGGGGTCGCGATGGTCGACGGCACGCTGTGCGGGGACGTCGGCCGCGGGTTCGTCCGGTACAACTTCGCGACCCCGCGGCCGGTCATGGAACGCAGCATCCAGGCCATGGCCCAGGCGCTCACCGACCGCTAGCCCTGGGGAGAAGTCGCCACGACCTTGCCTGCCACAGGGCGACGTGAAGTGCTCTCGGACCACCGCGGCCTCCACCTAGGTCCGAAGTCCGGCAAACACGTCGAAGCACGGCTCTACTGTGCAAGCAGGAGCCAACGTCGGCACCAACGTGCTGGAAGCGAGCGGTAGCGGAAGGCACGGAGAGCTGCTGCTGCGCCCGCGATCACACCAACGGAGGTCTGACGTGCACGAACTGTCTGAGAGCGACCGCTTCACCGTCACGGTGAACAACCGCGAGATCGAAGTCGTCAACGGCCTGACGATTCTCGACGCGCTCACGCTCGAGGGCATCGAGGTGCCGTCGCTCTGCCACGACATCCGACTCGAACGGTCCAACGGCAACTGCGGCCTGTGCGTCGTCGAGGTCGGGTCCGAGGCGCCGCGTGACGTGAAGGCGTGCCTGACCCCGGTCCAGGCCGGCATGGTCATCACGACCCACTCCCCCCGCCTCGTGGACTACCGCAAGGTGCGGCTCGAGCAGCTCTTGTGCGACCACAACGCCGACTGCGTCGCGCCGTGCGTCGAGACCTGCCCGGGCAACATCGACATCCAGACGTATCTCAGCCACGTGGCGGACGGGAACTTCCAGGCCGCCGTCCGCGTCATCAAGGACCGCAACCCGTTCCCCTCGGTGTGCGGTCGCGTGTGCCCTCACCCGTGCGAGTCCGAGTGTCGCCGC
>JAYTSH010000506.1:0-1612 GCA_043745755.1 Cellulomonas sp.
CCGTACCGCGACGAGCTCGTCATCTCCTCGAAGGCCGGCTACGACATGTGGCCCGGGCCGTACGGCGACGGCGGCTCGCGCAAGTACCTGCTGGCATCCCTCGACCAGTCGCTCGCGCGCCTCGGGCTCGACTACGTCGACATCTTCTACTCCCACCGGCCCGACCCGTCGGTGCCGATCGAGGAGACGATGGGCGCGCTGCACACCGCCGTGACGAGCGGGCGTGCGCTGTATGCCGGCATCTCGAACTACTCGCCCGCCCAGACGCGCGTGGCCCGGCGCGTCCTGGCCGAGCTCGGCACCCCCTTGCTCATCCACCAGCCCAGCTACTCGATGTTCAACAGGCACGTCGAGGGCCCCGGGTTCGGCGGGCCCGACGGCGAGAGCCTGCTCGACGTCGTCGGCGACCTCGGGATCGGCATGATCGTGTTCTCCCCGCTCGCGCAGGGGCTGCTGACCGACCGGTACCTGTCCGGTGATGTTCCGGCGGGGTCACGAGCTGCCATCGGGCACTTCCTGCGGCCCGACAAGATCAACGAGGCGTACCTGACGCGTGCGCGTGCGCTGAACGAGGTCGCGGCCGGTCGCGGCCAGAGCCTCGCGCAGCTCGCGCTGTCCTGGCTGCTGCGCGACCCGCGCGTGACGTCGGCGCTCATCGGCGCGTCGAGCGTGGCCCAGCTCGAGAACAACGTCGCCGCGCTCGCCGCGCCCGCGCTGACCGCTGACGAGCTCGCAGCGATCGAGCCGTTCGCGGTCGACGGGACGGCCCGATGAGCGCCGGCCCGATGACCAGCGGCTCGATGACCGGCGACCAGATCGACGCGGTCGCCGATCTGGTCGTCGCGCCGGACGGTCGTGAGATCGCGTTCGTCCGGTGGGGTGGTGGGGCCGGGGTGCCCGTCCTGCTGCTGCACGGCGTGACCGACTCGGCGGAGTGCTGGGGCTCGGTCGTGCGTCACCTCGCCGGCGGCCGACCCGTCGTCGCGGTCGACGCGCGGGGCCACGGTCGCACGCCTCTCGGCGACGAGCCGTTCACCATCGGCGCGCTCGCGTCCGACGCGGCCGAGGTGCTCCGCGCCATCGAGGGGGTGCCCGCGCTCGTCGTGGGCCACTCGCTCGGCGGTGTCGTCGCCGAGGAGCTCGCGCTCACCGAGCCCGGGCTCGTCGCCGGGCTCGTGCTCGAGGATCCGGCGTGGGACACGGGCGCGCCGACGCCCGGCCGTGCGCCGGAGTTCCTGCAGGGCTGGCTCGCCATGTTCGCCGGCGTGCCCGCGGGCGAGCTCGAACGGTGGGCACGTCGCGAGAACCCGACCTGGCCCGACGACGAGGTCGCCCCCTGGGCACGATCCAAGACGCAGGTCGACCAGCGGCTCGGACGCATCGCCCACGACTGGCACGGTCGCGACTGGGTCGAGGCGCTCGAGCAGCTCCGGTGCCCCGTGACGCTCGTGACGGGCGACCAGGCCCGCGGGTCGATCGTGGGGATGGCGCAGGTGGGTCGGGCCACGGCGCTGCTCGGAGACCTGCTCGTGCACGTCCCGATCGTCGGCGTCGGGCACAGCGTGCGCCACGAGGGGCTCGCGACGTATCTCGCGGCTGTGGACGACGCGCT
>JAYTSH010000507.1:0-3353 GCA_043745755.1 Cellulomonas sp.
GCGTGCACGCCCCACTGACGCTTGAGGTTCTCGAGGCCGCGCGCGGTCTCGAGGACGCGCTGCGCGTCGGGATCTGCCTGCACGACCTGCCGGAACGTCTCCGCCTCGGCGTAACGGGGGTCGTCCGGGTTGTAGATCCCGGCGAGGGTGACGTCCTTACCCATGACGGAGGGCGGCATCGCCTTCGTCAGCTTCTCCCCCATGGCGAACGGGAAGCCCAGGACGCGCGACGCGTCCTTCAGCGCCTGCTTCGCCTTGATCGTGCCGTACGTGACGATCTGCGCCACACGGTCCTCGCCGTACTTGTCTGTGACGTACCGGATGACCTCGCCTCGCCGCCGCTCGTCGAAGTCGACGTCGACGTCGGGCCAGGAGATCCGCTCGGGGTTGAGGAACCGTTCGAAGATCAGTCCGTGCTCGAGCGGGTCGAGCTCGGTGATGCCCATCGCGTAGGACGCCATCGAACCGGCGGCTGACCCACGCCCGGGACCGACACGGATTCCCTGCGCCTTGGCCCAGTTGATGAAGTCCGCGACAACAAGGAAGTACCCCGAGAACCCGAGCTGGGTGATGACCCCTGCCTCGTAGTCGGCCTGGACCCGCACGGGCTCTGGGATGCCGGTCGTGTAGCGACGGCGCAGGCCCGTCTCGACCTCCTTGACGAACCACGAGTCCTCGTTCTCCCCGGCGGGGACCGGGAAGCGGGGCATGTAGTTGGCGTTCGTGTTGAACTCGACGTCGCACTGCTCGGCAATGACCAACGTGTTGTCGCACGCCTCGGGAACCTCGGCCCACGTTCGGCGCATCTCCTCGGAGGTCTTCAGGTAGAACTGGTCGGCGTCGAACTTGAAACGGTCCGGGTCGGCGAGCGTGGAACCCGACTGGACGCACAGGAGTACCTCATGAGCCGTCGCGTCCTCGTGGCGGGTGTAGTGCAGATCGTTCGTCGCGACGACCGGGGCGTCGATGACCTTCGCGAGCCTCATCAGGTCCTTGATGACGCGGCGTTCGATCTCCAGACCGTGGTCCATGAGCTCCACGTAGAAGTAGTCCTTGCCGAAGATGTCCTGCATCTCACCGGCAGCCCGTACAGCCTCGTCGAACTGGCCGAGCCGCAGTCGCACCTGCACCTCGCCCGACGGGCACGCGGTCGAGGCGATGAGGCCCTTCGAGTAGGTGGTGAGCAGCTCGCGGTCCATCCTGGGCCACTTGCCCAGCTGGCCTTCGAGGGAGGCCAGCGATGACATCCGGAACAGGTTGTGCATGCCCTCGGTCGTCCGTGAGAGCAACGTCATGTGCGTGTACGCGCCGCGCGCAGAGACGTCGTCGGACGCCTGGTGCGGCTCGCCCCACTTGACGCGGGTCTGGTCGAACCGGCTCGTGCCCGGCGTCACGTACGCCTCGATGCCGATGATCGGCTTGATGCCGTGCGCGCGGGCGCGCGACCAGAAGTCGAACGCGCCGAAGAGGTACCCGTGGTCGGTGATGGCGAGTGACGTCTGACCGATCCGCTCGGCCTCCGTCAGCAGGTCCTCGATGCGGGCGGCGCCGTCGAGCATCGAGTACTCGGTGTGGTTGTGGAGGTGCACGAAGTCGGATCCCCCAGCCGGTGCCATGCGGGCCAGTCTAGGTTGCCCTGCCGACATGTCCGGCGACTGGGCGGGCCTAGCGGTACCCGTCGCGCAACGTGTCGAGCGCCGACGCGAGATCGTCCGGATACTGGCTGGTCAGCTCGAGCCGGGCGCCTGTCGACGGGTGCGCGAAACCAAGCCGCATGGCGTGCAGCCACTGCCGGTCAAGGTGGACCCGAGCCGCGAGGGCGGGATCGGCCCCGTACATCAGGTCGCCGACGCACGGGTGGCGCAGCGCTGCGAAGTGCACCCGGATCTGATGCGTGCGGCCGGTCTCGAGGTGGACCTCGACGAGCGAGACCGCTGGGAGCATCTCCAGCACCCCGTAGTGCGTCACCGACGGCTTGCCGTCTGCGACGACGGCGAACTTCCAGTCCGAGCTCGGGTGCCGCCCGATCGGCGCGTCGATCGTGCCAGTCGTCGGCTCCGGGTGGCCCTGCACGAGCGCGTGGTAGACCTTCTCGACGGTGCGCTCCTTGAACGCACGCTTCAGGACCGTGTACGCGTGCTCGCTCTTCGCCACGACCATGAGCCCAGACGTGCCTGCATCCAGCCGATGCACGATGCCCTGTCGCTCGGCCGACCCGGAGGTCGAGATCCGGTAGCCCGCTGCGGCGAGGGCACCGACGACCGTGGGCCCGGTCCAGCCGGGCGACGGGTGTGCCGCGACGCCGACGGGTTTGTCGACGACGACCACGTCCTCGTCGTCGTGCACGATGCGCATCCCCGGGACGGGCTCGGGCACGACGAGAGGCACGCTGCCAACTGGGTCGGGCAGGTCGACCTCGAGCCAGGCACCGGCGACGAGCCGGTCGGACTTGCCCATCTCGTGCCCGTCCACCCGGACGGCCCCACAGGCGGCCAGCTCCGCCGCGGCCGTGCGCGACAGGCCGAGCAGGCGAGCCAGGCCGGCGTCGACGCGCTCACCCGCGAGGCCGTCCGGAACGGGCAGTGATCGCATGTCAGTCATCGACGCCGGGCGCCTCGGGCTTCGGTTCAGCGCGCTCGCGCGTCCCGTCGAGGCGGACGCCGCGGAGCGCCTGGAGCACGACCAGCCCCGCGGCCGTGACGATGGCGACATCCGCGACATTCCCTACGAAGACATTGGCGTACGCGATGAAGTCGATGACGTGGCCGCGGGCGATGCCCGGCTCCCGGATGAGGCGGTCGACGAGGTTGCCGAGTGCGCCGCCGAGCAGCAGCCCGAGGGCGATGGCCCAGCCGGTCGACCCGAGGCGCCGCGACACCCGCACGACGACGACGACGACCGCGCACGCAATGAGCGTGAGGACCCACGTCATCCCCGTCGCGATCGACAGCGCCGCTCCTGGGTTGAAGACGAGCCGCAGCCCGAGCAGGTCACCGAGCAGCGGCCGGCGCACCGTCTCGAGGAGGTTCGCCAGCGCCCACGCCTTGGTCGCCTGGTCGATCAGGAGCACACCCGCCGTGAGCACGACGACCAGTACGACAAGTCGACGACGCGGACCGCTCTGCCTCGGGGCAACGGTCAACTCACCTGCTGGCATGGACGACATCGGTGACGAGTCTACGGGCGCGTCAGCGACGCTCTTCGCGCTGCTTGCACTCGACGCAGAGGATCGCGCGCGGGAACGCCTCGACGCGCGCCTTGCCGATCGCCTTGCCGCACGACTCGCAGGTCCCGAACGTCCCCGCGGCGATGCGCGTCAGCGCGTGCTCGGACTGCAGGAGCAGGTCCCGCGT
>JAYTSH010000508.1:0-3787 GCA_043745755.1 Cellulomonas sp.
GCACCGACCAGCACGACGGCCGGGTCGTCGTCCGGGCTGTTGACGCTCGAGTCGAGCACGACCTCGGCGCCCGCGGGGCGCTCACCGTGCCCCACGATCCGGCCGTCGACCTCGAAGGTCCAGATCCCGACCGTGCCGAGCCCGAACCGGTGCTCGCCCGGCTCGGCCAGGTGCACCGTCGCCTCGACCAGCACGGCGGCGGCGGCGTCGGGCAGCTCGCGCTCCCAGCCGTCCCAGTCGGTCGCGACGCGGCTCGCAAGGACGGTGCCTGCGGCGTCGACGGTCGAGATGCGCAGACCTGGCTGGCCCGTGCGGGGGTCGCGGGCCCGCCCGGCGACGTCGAGGTCCGGTGCGTGCCGCCGTGCGTCGCCGCCGCGCAGCACGGTCACCTCGGCGTGGGGCAGCGCGGCGCGGAGTCCCTCGACGGGGCTGACGACGTGCGCGGCGTTGACGTGCGCACTGCCGCCGCCCTGCACGAACGCCTCGAACGCGTTGGGGCCGATGAGTGCGACGCGGCGCACCGCGGCGCCGTCCAGCGGCAGGCGGTGGTTCTCGTCGCGCACGACGACGGTCGCACGGGCGGCGAGCTCGCGGAGCAGCGTGAGGTCGGTAGCCGGAGGTGCGGGCTCGGGGGCGAGCTCGGCCAGGGCCCCGACACGCAGTGCGAGGAGCAGCACACGCCGGACCTTGTCGTCGACCACTGACTCGTCGACCTGCCCGGAGCGAACTGCGGCGACGAGGTGGTCCTCCCACGGGCCGCCCGGGCCGGGCATGACGAGGTCGAGCCCGCCGTTCGCGGACTCGGCCGTCCGGCGGGTCGCGAGCCAGTCGCTGACGACGACGCCGTCGAACCCCCACTCGTCCTTGAGGACGTCCCGCAGGAGGTGCGTGTGCTCGGTCGCGGGCGCTGCCAGGACGCCGTCGTCGATCTGGTTGTACGCAGCCATGACCGTCCACACGCCGACCTCGCGCACGGCGTGCTCGAACGGTGCGAGGTAGACCTCGCGCAGCGTCCGCTCGTCGACCTGCGCCAGGTACTCGGTCCGCTCCGTCTCGGAGTCGTTGGCGACGAAGTGCTTGAGGCTTGCCCCGACCCCGCCGGCCTGCATCGCGGCGATCACGTGCCCGGAGATCGCGGAGGTCAGCAGCGGGTCCTCGGAGTAGCACTCGTAGTGCCGGCCGCCGACCGGCGTGCGCTGGAGGTTGACCTGGGGTGCGAGCACCACGTCGACCCCGTGCCGACGCGCCTCGGCGGCGAACAGCGACCCGAGCCGGGACGCGAGCGCGGTGTCCCAGGTCGCGGACAGGGCGCTCGGCGACGGGAAGAGCAGGGACGTCTCGCCGGGCTGCTCGCCCGTGCCGCGCACACCGGCCGGGCCGTCGGACACCGCGATGGAGCGCAAGCCGACCCGATCGTCCGCGTACAGGCGCCAGGAGGTCTCGCCGGTGAGCAGCCGCACCTTGCCCTCGAGGTCCAGGGCGCCCACGAGCTCCTCGATCGCCGCCTCGGCGCCGAGGCGGGTGGCGACATCGGCAGGGGCCGAGGTCACCACGGAGCTGGTGGGGCGGGGCGTCATGGGTGCTCTCCAGTCCGGACGGCTGTGTCGAGTCACATGCAACCACACACTTACTAACGAGTCAGTAAGTATCTAGGTCACAGTATGGTGACGGTCATGACCACCAGCACTCCTCGCCGTGCGCAGCGCCCCCGTGAGGAGACCGCGCGCCGCCGCGAGGACATCCTGCGGGCGGCCATGGCGACGTTCGGCAGCCACGGGTACACCAACGGCTCGCTCGCCGAGATCGCCGACCAGGTCGGCATGACGCATGCGGGCGTCCTGCACCACTTCGGCTCCAAGGGCCGGCTCCTGCTCGAGGTGCTCGAGTTCCGTGACACGACCGACGTCGAGCACCTCGACGGCAAGCGCATCCCGGGCGGTCTCGACCTGTTCCGCCACCTCGTCCTGACCGCCCGGCTCAACGCCGAGCGGCGCGGCATCGTCCAGACCTACGCGGTGCTGTCCGCCGAGTCGGTCACCGACAACCACCCCGGCAAGGACTGGTTCCGCGCCCGGTACGCCCAGCTGCGGCGCGAGGTCGGCGAGGCGCTGCGTGAGGTGTGCGACCCGGACGACCCGCCGCTCGAGCAGGACGTCGCTGCAGCTGCGGCCGCGATCTTGGCCGTGATGGACGGACTGCAGGTGCAGTGGCTGC
Source organism: Cellulomonas sp. (assembly GCA_043745755.1). Lineage (GTDB taxonomy): Bacteria > Actinomycetota > Actinomycetes > Actinomycetales > Cellulomonadaceae > Cellulomonas_A. The sequence goes on from JAYTSH010000508.1 coordinate 2,215, forward strand.
TCGACCCGGACGCCGTCGACCTCGCGCACGCCTCGGCGTTCGCGATCGAGGCGATCCTGGCGTCGGCTGTCGCGGGGCGGACGCGGACCCGGCTCCTGTAGCTCGCCGACGCGAGCTCAACCACGCAAGCCGCTTGCGTGATTGGTCGTAGACTTGCGCGCATGTCACGCCGACTCGCCGAGGTTGCCCGCAAGGTCGGTGTGTCCGAGGCCACCGTGAGCCGCGTGCTCAACGGCAAGCCCGGCGTGTCCGAGGCCACCCGCCAGGCGGTGCTGACCGCTCTCGACATCCTCGGCTATGAGCGGCCGACCAAGCTGCGCGGCGAGAAGGCGCGCCTCGTCGGGCTCGTGCTCCCCGAGCTGCAGAACCCGATCTTCCCTGCGTTCGCGGAGGTCGTCGGCGGCGCGCTCGCCCAGCAGGGCTTCACGCCGGTGCTGTGCACGCAGACTGCCGGAGGGGTGTCCGAGGCCGACTACGTCGAGCTGCTGCTCCAGCAGCACGTCTCGGGCGTGGTGTTCGCGGGCGGCAACTACGCGCAGCGCGACGCCTCGCACACGCACTACGCGCGCCTCACCGAGCGTCAGCTGCCCGCCGTCCTCATCAATGCGTCGATCGATGAGCTGCCGTTCCCCCGGGTCTCGTGCAACGACGAGGTCGCGGTCGAGCAGGCGATGGGCCACCTGATCTCGCTGGGACACACCCGGATCGGCGTGCTGCTCGGGCCGGCCGACCACGTGCCGTCCGAGCGCAAGCTCGCGGCCGCCCGCGTCGTCGCGGCGCGTGCGGGCCTCGAGCTCGGAGCCGACCAGGTGGTGCACAGCGCCTACTCGCTCGAGTCGGGGCAGGCTGCGACGGGGCGGCTGCTCAAGGCGGGGGTCACGGGGATCGTCTGCGCGAGCGACCCGCTCGCGCTCGGTGCGATCCGGGCGGTCCGCCGGGCAGGCATGCGGGTGCCCGACGACGTCTCGGTCGTCGGGTACGACGACTCGGCGTTCATGAGCTGCACCGAGCCCCCGCTGACGACCGTGCGGCAGCCGATCGAGCCGATGGGCCGGGCGGCGATCGAGCTGCTCGTGGGCCTGATCGGTGGCGCGAGCGTGGCGCAGGACGAGCTGCTCTTCGAGCCCGAGCTCGTCGTGCGCGGATCCACCGGCCCTGCGCCGACCGCGGCCTGAGCTGCCCCGACCACCGGCAGACTCTGCGCGCGCGCCGCACCCGCGCGCGCCCTGCTGACGCCCGACCGACGCCGCGCCAGCCCTCGCGCGCGCACCCACGCGTCAGAACATCACGTTTCGGTAACCATCTTGTCGAGTTCTTGCGTCGATTCAGTCGCAAGGTTTAGCGTCCTGCCTATCGACAAGGACGTCACCGCGGCCACCGATCCTGCGGACGCCCTCCGGAAGAGGCGAGGGACGAGTGGGCGAGCAGGCCGGACGAGCACCCCGGGGCGACGACACTGCCTGGTGGCGCGGCGCCGTCATCTACCAGGTCTACGTGCGCAGCTTCGCCGACGGCAACGGCGACGGCACAGGAGACCTGACCGGTGTCCGCGAGCACCTCGAGTACCTGCGGG
>JAYTSH010000509.1:0-2725 GCA_043745755.1 Cellulomonas sp.
GCGGGCGTAGGCGGCGACGCTGCCGAGCAGGTGCCCGCGCAGCCAGCCGACGTGCGTGAACAGCCTGGCCAGGGCGGCCTCCCGCAGCGCAAGGAAGAGGCGCACCTCCTCGACGGGCGCGTCGAGGCCCTCGGCGAACTCGTCGACGTTGCTCGGCACGAGTGCCGTCGACGGCTCTCTGACGAGCGGCAGACCGATGTCGGTCAGCCCGAACACCTCACGTGAGAGCGTTCCGGCAGCCTGGCCGACCTGCATGCCGAACACGGCCGAACCGAGCTGACGGATGAGCTGCGTCCTGTTGGCGCCCGCCGCGGGGAACCCGAGACCGGGGATCGCCGGCGCGTCGTCGGCCTCGAAAGGCGGCAGCGTCTGAGCCAGGGCCCCGGCGAGCGCGGTGGACAGCGAGGCAGCGACCGGCTCGGTCAGGATCCGCCAGGCCGGCAGCGTCTGCTCGACCCACTCGGAACGGCTCAGAGCGCGGACCGAGCCGCCCGACGGCGGGAGGTCGGTCACGGCGTCGAGCCACAGCTCGGCGACGGAGAACGCCTCGGTGACCTTGCGTGCCTGGGGCGCGGCCACGACGGGGTCGCCCTCGGCGACGGCTGCCTGCCGTGCGACGTCATGCGCCACATCCCAGTTGACGGGACCGCTGCCCGACGCCGCGAGGAGGCGCTGGATCTGCTCGAGCACCTGACCGAGCATGGCGGGGTCGTCCGGGAGGCCGGACGCAGCAGCCATGGCGGCCGGGTCCATGCCCTGCGCGCGCAGCTGGCGCAGTGCCTCGTCGGTGTCGGGGCCGAACATCTGGCGGAGCATCTGCTCCCAAGCGGGCACGTCGTCTCCAGCGGGGGTGGATCCGGCGGGGCGGTCGATGCTCATCGGCGAACTCCTGGGACGATGGGCCAAGAGGCTCCACGGTAACCACAAGGGACGGGATCGACGGATGGCGCGCGGCCAGGTTCGCTCAGGGCGCAGGGGAGCGGGGGACCCGACCGCTGCCCTGCCCGGCGGCGGCGACACACGCGAGGTCGTCGTCGTCGGGCCCGGGTCGGTGGCCGCCGGCATCGGCGCCTGGTTCTCCGTGGATGGCAAGCGACCGGTACGCGTGCTCGACGACCTGCCGTCGAGCCGACCTGAGGCGGCGCTCGCGCACGTCGGCTCGCTCGTCGTCGTGCCGCACCGGGGCGACCTGGCAGCGTCGTGGGCGCTGCCGGCAGCCCGTCGCCGCGCAGAGGTCATCGCGCTGGTGCAGCGGTCTCTCGCGGCCGCACGGACGGCGGGCGTGCCGCATGTCGTCGTCGTCACGTCCGCGATGGTCCACGGTGCAGCGCCCGACCGACCCGTCATCACGGACGACGCACCGGTCATGTCCCCCGCCGGAGGCGTCCCGGAGGGCGTCGTGGGAGACCTCCTCGCGGTCGAGGAGGTGCTTGCCCGGTTCGCGCGGCGCAGCCCGCCGCTCGTCACTGTGCTGCGGCCGGCGGCCCTCGTCGGGCCGGGGATCGACACGATCATGACGCGGCACTTCGAGGCGCCCCGCCTGCTCGCGGTGCGCGGGGTCGTCCGGCCCTGGCAGTTCGTGCACGTCGACGACCTTGCCGCGGCGGTCGCTCTCGTGCTCGACGGCAGGCTCGCCGGACCGTTCACGGTCGGCGTCCCCGGTCCGCTGTCGGCGCACGACGTCGAGGCAGCAGCGGGTCTGCGCCGCATCGAGCTCGCGGCCGCGACGGCGTTCGGCACAGCGGAGCGGCTGCACCGTGTCGGGGCGTTGCCGGCGCCGAGCTCCGAGCTCGCCTACGCCGTGTACCCGTGGACCGTCGAGGCCGGCGGGCTGCTCACCGCAGGGTGGGAGCCGCAGTGGTCGAGCTCCCAGTGTCTCGAGGTCCTGCTCGAGGGTGTCCAGGGCCGCATCACGCTCGCGGGTCGACGGGTCGGCGCACGGGACGCCGCGGCACTCGGCGCGGCGGGCGCCGCCGTCGCGTTGATCGGGACCGCCGCAGTCTGGCGTCGGGCCCGAACCAGCCGTAGGGGATGATCGGGGGGTGGACCACACGACCCCTGCGCGCGACGACGCCGACCCGTTCGCCGCCGTCGCGCCCGAGCCCGACGAGACCATGGGGCCGCCCGAGCACACCGCAGCCGCCCTCGGTGCGCGCTCGATGACGCTCTCGATCGCCATGCTGGTCGCCGCGGTGCTCTTCGCGGTCCTCGCCGTCGTGCCGGCGCCGTACGTCGTGAGCTCGCCCGGGCCGACGCGCGACACGTTGGGGGATCAGGGCGGGACGCCCCTCATCTCGATCACGGGGGCTCCGACCTACCCCTCGACCGGGCAGCTGCGGCTCACGACGGTGTCCGCGACCGGCGGGCCGGGGTACCCGTCGACGGTGCTCGGCGTCGTGCGCGGCTGGTTCGACGGCTCGTCCGCGGTGCGCCCGGTCGAGGAGCTGTACCCGCCCGACGCGTCGAAGGACCAGGTCGACAAGGCCAACCAGGTCCAGATGACGTCGTCGCAGGAGAACGCGACGGTCGCCGCGCTCGAAGAGCTGGGCCACGACGTTCCGGCGACCCTGACGGTCGCTGGGACGACGGCGGGCAGCGGTGCGGCCGGGGTTCTCCTCGTGGGCGACGTCCTCGTGGCGATGGACGGCACGGCGCTCACGTCGTTCACCCAGCTCACCGACGTCCTCAAGGCGACGGCCGCGGGTGCAACCGTCCACCTCGGGCT
>JAYTSH010000510.1:0-6488 GCA_043745755.1 Cellulomonas sp.
GATCGTCGAGGCGGGCCGACGCGGAGTCGCCCGCGAGGTCATGATCATCGCCGCCGCGCTCTCGATCCAGGACCCCCGAGAGCGCCCGATGGAGCTGCGCGCCCAGGCTGACCAGGCCCACGCGCGGTTCGCCGACCCGACGTCGGACTTCTTGACCTACCTCAACCTGTGGCAGCACCTCAAGGAGTCCCAGCGCGACCTGTCAGGCTCGGCGTTCCGCCGCATGTGCAGGTCTGAACACCTCAACTACCTGCGGATCCGCGAGTGGCAGGACGTCGTCACGCAGCTCCGCGAGCTCGCCAAGCCGCTCGGGATCGTCGTGAACCCTCCCCCGGCCCGCGTGCAGACCGCGGTGGCCGACGAGCAGGCAGCCGCGGCGCCGGCGTCCGCGACCGCGCCCCGCCGTCGGACCGCTCCGGGTGCGGCGCAGGCAGTCCTGTCGACCGAGACCGCCGCCGGCCCCGGTGACCTGCGCCTCGACTGGGACGCGGACCGGATCCACCTCAGCCTGCTGTCCGGGCTGTTGAGCCAGATCGGCATGCAGGAGGCGACGGACGTGACGCCCGCTGCGGGCCGTGGCAAGAAGCCCGCAGCCACGGGTCGGACCGACCGGCGCGGGCGCAACGAGTACCTGGGCGCGCGCGGTGCGAGGCTCGCGATCTTCCCCGGCTCGGGCCTCGCCAAGCGCCCGCCCGCGTGGATCATGGCCGGCGAGCTCGTCGAGACGTCCCGGCTGTGGGCTCGGGACGTCGCGCGGATCCAGCCCGAGTGGGCCGAGGACCTCGCGTCCCACCTGGTCAGGCGCACGTACTCCGAGCCGACCTGGTCGACGAAGCAGGGTGCCGCGATGGCGCTCGAACGCGTCCTGCTCTACGGCGTCCCGATCGTCGCGCAGCGGCGGGTCCTGTACGCGAAGGTCGACCCCGAGCACGCCCGCGAGCTGTTCATCCGGCACGCGCTCGTCGAGGGCGAGTGGACCACGCACCACGCGTTCTTCCACGAGAACCGCCGGCTGCTCGCGGAGGCCGAGGGTCTCGAGGCGCGCGCCCGCCGCCGCGACCTCGTGGTCGACGACGACGTGCTGTTCGACTTCTACGACGAGCGCATCCCGACCGACGTCGTGTCCGCGCAACACTTCGACACCTGGTGGAAGACGGCCAAGCGCTCCCAGCCCGACCTGCTGGCCTTCACGCCCGAGCTGCTTCTCAGCGACGACGCCGCTCCGGTGTCGGCCGCCGACTTCCCGGCGGTGTGGCCGCAGGGCGATCTGGAGCTCCCGCTGACCTACCAGTTCGAACCCGGTACAGATGCTGACGGCATGACTGTACATATTCCATTGGTGCTGCTCGCGCGGGTGCGCCCCGAGGGCTTCGGGTGGATGGTCCCCGGCCTGCGCGACGAGCTCGTGACCGCGACGATCCGCGCGTTGCCGAAGCCGGTGCGGGTTCAGCTCGTCCCTGCGCCCGACGTCGCCCGCGGCATCGGTGGCTGGTTCGACGAGAACCTCGCGAGCTGGCAGGACACGGTGCGTGCCGGCGACCTCGCGCCGTCGTTCCACGACGCGTTCGCGCAGGCCGTCCGCGCGATTCGTGACGTGGAGGTGCCGGACGACGCGTTCGACGACGAGCGCCTGCCCGCGCACCTGCGCGTGACGTTCCGGATCGAGGCTGACCGCGGGGGAGTGCTCGACGAGTCCAAGGACGTGATCGCGCTGCAGCGCCGCCTCGCGGCCCGCACGCAGGACGCGGTCAGCTCGGCCGTCCGCTCCGCGGTGCGCACGGCCATGCGTGACGCGGTCAGTGCTGCGCCGCTGAGCCCGCTGAGCCCGCTGAGCCCGCTGAGCGCGGCTGCGGCGGCCGCCCCCACGGCAGCTGTCCGCCCGCCGGCCCCCGGCGCCCAGAGCGACGTCATCGGCAAGCCTGCACTCGCCGAGCAGGTGCGCCTGACGGCGTGGCCTGCGGGCCTGCCCGACGGCGCGATCCCCCTGACGGTCGAGACCGACGGACCCGGCGGGGTGCGGGTCCGCGGCTACCCCGCGCTCGTCGACGAGGCCCAGGGCGTCGCGCTGCGGGTGCTCGCCGACCCGGCCGTCCAGGTCGAGTCGCACCGCCGCGGCCTGCGCCGCCTCCTCCTGCTCGACACGGGTCTGGCGTCGGCCCGGGTCACGACCCGCTGGTCGGGCACGCAGGCACTGACTCTCGCCTCAGGCCCCTACCGCACGACGGACGCCCTGGTCACGGACGTGCAGCTCACCGCCATCGACCAGCTCGTGGCCGAGCACCTCGCGGGCAGACCGGCGACCGAGATCCGCACCGCGACGACCTATTCCGCGCTGCGCGGGGTCGTCCGGGACCGCCTCGAGGACGCTGTGCATGCCGTCGTCACGGACGTCGTCGCGGTCCTGACCGCTGCGCGCGAGCTCGACGTCGCTGTGCGCGCGTCGAACAGCCTGGCGCTGCTCGCGACGACCCACGACGTGCGTGACCACGCCGCCCGGCTGGTCCACGACGGCTTCGTCTCCGCGACGGGTGCCGACCGCCTGCCCCAGCTCGCCCGGTACCTGCGCGGCGACCGGCACCGCCTGACGAAGGCCGCCGACAACCCGCACCGCGACGCCGAACGTGCGTGGCAGGTCCACCAGCTCGAGGACGCGTACGACGCGGCGCGAGACCGGATGAGCTCGGCGTCACCGGACCGCTCGCGGGAGGTCGTGCTCGACGACGTGCGCTGGATGCTCGAGGAGCTGCGCGTCTCGCTGTTCGCGCAGCAGCTCGGGACGCCTGCGCCTGTGAGCGACAAGCGCATCCGCAAGGCGCTCGCCGAGGTCTGACGCGCGCGCTGCGCGGGTGGAGATCGCCCGGCCGGTGGCGTCGTGCGAGGCATCACCGGGATTAGGCTTGCGCCATGACTGACGGACCGGACCGCAGCGACGCGGAGCGGGAAGCTCTTGCCGCCCTGGTGGGACCGAACGCGCTCCCGGACGAGCAGATCCTCGCCGCCGTCCAGGAGGGCCTGGAGTCCGTCGTCGCGGGTTCCCCCAACGCGTGGTTCGAGGTCCCGCGGCAGCGCAACCCCGCCCAGCCGAAGTCCCTCTCGACGCGACGCAACGACGCGCGCTGAGGCGGCGCGCGCCCGTACGGGCTGTGCAGGACCGTGCTCTGCTGTCAGGCCCGCACGGCAGACTCCAGCCATGACCGTTGACCAGCAGCCCGCACGCACCGAGCCCGCGCCCGCCGAGCCCGGCCCGCGCGCTGCCCTGCGCTGCTTCGGTGCCGGCGACCCGCTGTACGAGGCCTACCACGACGACGAGTGGGGAGTGGCGGTCCACGGTGACCGTGCGCTGTTCGAGCGGATCGCCCTCGAGGGCTTCCAGTCGGGCTTGTCGTGGATCACGGTGCTGCGCAAGCGCCCCGCGTTCCGTGCAGCCTTCGCGGGCTTCGACCCCGAGGTCGTCGCGCGCTTCGACGAGGCCGACGTCGCGCGGCTGCTGGCCGACGCCGGGATCGTGCGCAACCGCGCGAAGATCGACGCCACCGTGGCGAACGCCCGTGCCCTGCTGGCGCTCGACGAGTCGGGTCGTACGTTGGACGACGTGGTCTGGTCCCACGCCCCGGCAGCGCCCGGCCGTGAGCGCCCCGCGACGTGGGCCGACGTCCCGACCCAGACTGCCGAGTCGACGGCGCTCGCGCGTGAGCTCAAGAGCCTGGGCTTCCGGTTCATCGGGCCGACGACCGCCTACGCGTCCATGCAGGCGTGCGGGCTCGTCGACGACCACCTGGCCGGTTGCCGCGTGGTTCTGGCGCGCTGACGGGCCGACGCTCGCACGACCAGATCGCGGGATCGGACCGTCTCGCTGGATGAGAAGCGTTGCTCAGCATCCGGGATGGGTCTACAATCGACCCACCATCCAGAGCGGTCGAGAGTCCTGGCTCACTGACGCCGCAGCAACCCCCCTCGAGCGAGGGTGTGGGTGCTTCCGCCAGGCCCGATGGAGTTGAACCATGATCTGCTCGGCACCGTGTCCATGGACCCCGTCAGGGGTCTTGTTGTGATCGCCACACCCGAAGCGTCGGTCGACGCCCGGGCCCAGGCCATGCCCAGCCGCCGGGCGACGCCGGCGCCCATCGATCGCCCCACGGTGTCGTTCGAGCTCTTCCCGCCGCGCAACCCCGACGCCGCCCCGAAGCTCTGGGCGACGATCGAGGCGCTCAGTGCCGCTCGCCCGGACTTCGTCTCGGTGACGTACGGCGCGTCGGGCAAGACCCGCGACACGACGCGGGGTCTGGTCCGCCGACTGCTCCGGGAGACGTCGCTCAACCCGATCGCGCACCTGACCTGCGTCGGGACCTCGCGCGACGAGGTGACGGCGGTCGTCGAGGAGTTCCTCGACGAGGGCGTCCGCTCGTTCCTGGCGCTGCGGGGCGACCCACCGGTCGACGAGCCGGACTGGCACCCGCACCCGCATGGCCTGTCGACCGCCGCTGAGCTCGTCGAGCTGCTTCGCGAGATCGAGGCACGCCGCTGCGCCACGAGCCCGGCCCAGAAGGTCCGCGCCACGGTCCGGCCGCTCTCGATCGCCGTCGCGGCGTTCCCGCGCGGCAACGCCGGGACGGGGAGCACCCGTGCGCAAGACGTCGCGGCGCTGCTCGCCAAGCAGCAGGCCGGCGCCGACTTCGCGATCACGCAGGTCTTCTTCGAGGTGTCGGCCTACCTCGAGCTCGTTGCCGAGGCGCGCGCCGCAGGCGTGACCATCCCGATCATCCCGGGCATCATCCCGGCGACCGATCCGGCCCGCCTCCTGCGTGTCGAGGGCCTCACTGGTGTTCCGGTGCCACGCGACCTGCTCGCACTGCTCGGTTCGGTGGACGACCAAGTCGAGCGGCACCGCGTCGGGATCCGTGCGAGCGTCGACCTCGTCAACGGCGTCCTCGACGGCGGCGCCCCCGGCGTCCACATCTACACGTTCAACACGCATCACGCCGCACTTGACCTGCTCGAGGGTGCTCACCTCGGCGGGGGCGGTCCGACAGCTCCCGACCAGGCCAGCGAGCCGCAGGTCACCGCACCCCAGACCGACCACTCTCCGAGGGGCTGACCATGACCAGCACGACCACCACACCCGCCGTCCCCGAGTTCCCGGCGGGCACGATCCTCGGCTACCCGCGGATCGGGCCTCACCGTGAGCTCAAGAAGGCCCTCGAGGCCTTCTGGGCAGGCAAGACCTCAGCGGACGACGTCGAGGCCGTGGCCGCCGACCTGCGCAAGCAGACCCGGTCCCGCCTGGCTGGGCTGGGGCTGCGCACCGACGTCCCCGCGATCCCGAGCGCGTTCTCGTTCTACGACCACGTGCTCGACACGACAGCCGTCGTCGGCGCCGTGCCGGCCCGGTTCGCGGACCTGGCCGACGCCGACGGTCGCCTCGACCTCGCGGGCTGCTCGACGGTCGCACGCGGCCGCGGCGACGATCTGCCGCTCGAGATGACCAAGTGGTTCGACACGAACTACCACTACCTGGTCCCTGAGATCGGCCCCGAGACGACGTTCCGGTACGCGAGCGACCGCCCGGTGCGCGAGTTCACCGAGGGCCTGGCGGACGGCGTGCTCACGCGCCCGGTCCTCGTCGGTCCTGTCACGTATCTCGCGCTCGCGAAGCCGACCGAGGGCTCCCCGGATGGCTTCGAGCCGCTCGACCGCCTCGCGGACCTGCTTCCCGTCTACGTCGACCTGCTGCGCGACCTGGCCGCGGCGGGTGCGACCTGGGTCCAGCTCGACGAGCCCGCGCTCGTCTCCGACTCCCTCGGCGTGAAGCCCGAGCGCGTGCGCGCCGCGGTCACCGCGGCCTACCGGGTGCTCGCGACCGAGCTGGCCCGCCCCGACCGCCCGGCGATCCTCGTCGCAGCACCGTACGGCGACCTGGGGGCCGCCCTGGGCGTGCTCGCCGCGACCGACGTCGAGGGCATCGCGCTCGACCTCGTCCGCGGTGCGGTCCCGACCGTCGCGGTCACGGGTCTGACCACCAAGGTCGTGGTCGGCGGTGTGATCGACGGTCACAACATCTGGCGCGCGGACCTCGACAAGAAGCTGCGGGTACTCGAGCAGCTCGAAACTCTCGGGGCGGCCAAGGTCGCCGCCAGCACCTCGACGTCGCTGTTCCACGTCCCGCACACCGTCGAGGACGAGCCCGCGCTCGACCCGACGCTGCGCGGGTGGCTGGCATTCGCCGACCAGAAGGTCGCGGAGGTCGTCGCCCTCGCCACGGGGCTGTCCGAGGGTCGAGAGGCGATCCACGCCGAGCTGCTCGCCGCGAGCGACGCGGTCCGGTCGCGCGCCGCGGCACCCGGCGTCGTCCGTCCCGAGGTCCGGGATCGCGTGGCCGCGCTGACCGAGGACGAGTTCCACCGCGGTCCGTTCGCCGAGCGCCGGTCGGCGCAGACCGCGCGTCTCGCGCTCCCGCCGCTGCCGACGACCACCATCGGCTCGTTCCCGCA
>JAYTSH010000511.1:0-1990 GCA_043745755.1 Cellulomonas sp.
TGTAGGACTCGACGATGTTCGCGTCGCCGCCCCAGTCGTACTGCCAGACGTGGTCGAGGATCTGGGTCTTGGACAGGACCCGGCCGGGGTTGAGCAGCAGGTAGCGCAGCAGCTTGAACTCGGTGGGGGAGAGCTCGACGACCTGGCCGGCCCGGCGCACCTCGTGGGAGTCCTCGTCGAGCTCGAGGTCCGCGTAGGTCAGCACGCTGCCGGGATCGATCTCGGATGGGTTCGTGCGCCGCAGGACGGCCCGGATGCGCGCCACGACCTCCTCGAGGCTGAACGGCTTGGTCACGTAGTCGTCGCCGCCGACCGTCAGGCCCTGGACCTTGTCCGCGGTGTCGTCGCGCGCTGTCAGGAACAGGACGGGGACGTGCTGACCCTTCTCCCGCAGGCGACGCGTGACGGTGAACCCGTCCATGTCGGGGAGCATGACGTCGAGCACGAGCAGGTCGGGCTCGACCTGCCGGGCGAGACGCAGCGCACTGGCGCCGTCAGCGGCGGCGAACACCTCGAAACCCGCGAACCGCAGGGACGTCGCGAGGAGCTCGCGGATGTTGGGCTCGTCGTCGACAACAAGGAGCCGGGCCTCGGGCACGCCGGACGGTCCATTCATGCACCCATTCTGCCCATCGAACCTGAGAGCTGCCTGGGTGCACGCTGCATGATCACCCGGCGAATGTCCGACGCGGCGGCAGCACCGCCCTGAGTGAACGGGTGCGGCGGAGGGCGAGAAGTCGTCGGGTCACGCTCCGATCGTTGACGTCTGCGGCCCTGGGTGCCACGGGCCTGGTGCCCACCGGGCGCGAGGTCCGGGCCCACGACCTGCAGGTTTCGGGCTCTCGGGTACCCCGGAGTACCGTCTCCGCGTGACCTTTGAGAATCCCCCCGCGCCCAGCACCCCGGGCCCGCGCGTCGTGACTGTCATCCAGCAGGACCCGAACGTCCCGCTCGACATGTTCGAGGAGTGGCTGGACGGGGTCGAGCTCCGCACGATCCACTCCTACGCGGGCGAGACGGTCCCGGTCGACCCGACCGAGGTCGGCGACGGTCTCATCGTGCTGGGCGGGGAGATGAGCGCGGTGGACGACGTCGTCGCGCCCTGGCTGCCCGCGACGCGTGAGCTGCTGGCCGCGGCGTCCGCGTCGGGCGTGCCGACCCTCGCGATCTGTCTCGGCGCGCAGATGTTGGCGCTGGCCCGTGGTGGGCGGTTGCAGGTCGCGGCACCCCCCGGCATCGAGGCGGGCGTCATCGACGTGCAGTGGCGTCCCGAGGCGGTGGGTGACGTCCTGCTCGGCGGGCTCCTCGACCTGACGGTCGCCGAGAAGCGGCGCAGCACCCCGATGCCGAGCATGCACTCCGACGCGGTCGTCGACCTGCCGCGCGGTGCGACCTGGCTCGCGTCGTCGGCCATGTACCCCTACCAGGCGTTCCGGATCGGGTCGGCGTGGGGCGTGCAGTTCCACCCCGAGGCCGGCACCGAGCTGCTCTCGCTGTGGGCGCGCGCTGACGACGACCTCGACGCGGCCAAGGTCTGCGACGAGTACGCGAGCCGTGCCGACGAGCTGGCGGACGCGGGGCGCCGGATCGCCCAGGCGTTCGTTGGCCTGGTCAATGAGAGCGCGGTCACCGGCGCGGCTCTCGTCTGAGCCCTCGGCTGTCCGTGTGAGGCGTGCTGCCGTTCCGGCGCGCCCGGCCGCGTCAGTCGGTGACGAGGTCCTCGGCGTCGACGATCGTGTACGCGTAGCCCTGCTCCGCGAGGAACCGCTGGCGGTGCGCCGCGAAGTCCTGGTCGACCGTGTCCCGGGCGACGACGGCGTAGAAGTGCGCCGTCCGGCCGTCGCCCTTGGGCCGCAGGAGCCGCCCGAGGCGCTGCGCCTCTTCCTGGCGTGACCCGAACGAACCCGACACCTGGATTGCGACCGACGCCTCCGGCAGGTCGATCGAGAAGTTCGCGACCTTGCTCACGACGAGCTTGGTGATCTCGCCG
>JAYTSH010000512.1:0-3684 GCA_043745755.1 Cellulomonas sp.
GTGAGCCCGATCGTCAGCGGCACGAAGATGAAGTGGTAGACGGTCGTGACACCGAACTGCCAGCGGGCGAGATCGAGGGCTTCCATGTGGTCCTCCGACGGTGTGCAGCGGCTCGGTGCCGGGCCGGCGTGAACCGGACAGGGGCCTGGGACGACCGTAGAAGGCACGCCCTTCCAGACGTGGGACTTTAGTCCCAGTTGCTGACAGGTCCTCGTGACCACCGACCGTGTCGCGGCGCCTGCCGCAAGGCCCTGTGCGATACTGGTGTCGGTGTCCAGGGTGTCCACACCGCTCTGACGCCACGAACGTGCTCGCCGCACCAGCGCATCGCGCTCGCCAGGCGCCGCCGGCTTCGCGCCGGGTCCCGTCCGGGACCCGGGGGAGCAGGCAGGCGATGGCGCCGACCGCCTGTGCAGCCAGCCGTAACCGACGACTTCCGTCGCCGCGCTCAGCGCGAGTGACGACCGACCGCCCGCGGGCGCCGATTGGTGTGGACGGCGCTGACGGGCACCCAGGAGCACCCGAGTGACCTTCGAGAACACCAGTGACAACGCAGTCGAGAACAGCGCAGAGAGCACCGGCGCCCCGATTGCGGCACCGAGCAAGCCCGCCCGACGCCGCGCGACACGGCGCACGGCAGCCCCGGGGGATGTCGTCGCGGAGCCCGCCGTCGAAGCGCCCAGCGCGGCCGAGCCTGCCCCTGTCTCCGCACCCGCAGCCGTCGTGGCCCCGCCGGTCGCGGCTGCGCCCGCCGCAGCGGCCGAACCCGCCGCCCCGCCGGCCCGCCGGTCGCGGCGCGTCACGCGCACCGTCGTCACCCCGGGCGAGGCCGTCGAGGCACCGCCCGTCCCGGTTCCCGCCGTCGCCGAGGTCGTTGTCGGCGAGGCACCAGTCACAACCCCGCGCAAGCGCGCCCCGCGCCGCAGCCGCTCGCAGGCCGCGCCCGTCGTCGAGCCGGTCGTCGAGCCGGCAGCCGACGAGGAGGAGCTCGACGAGTCGGCCCCCGCCGCCGCTCCCGCGCCGTCCCGCGCGCCGACGCTCGACGTGTTCGCGGCGCTCGCCGCGACGCCGCCCGCCGAGGCAGCTCCCACCGCCACGGCCCGTTCGACCAAGCCGCGTCTGGCGACCACCGCGCTGCTGTTCCAGGCGCCGGAGCCGGATGCGCGTCCGCGCCGACGGCGTGCGGTGTCGCCAGCCGGTACCCCCGCGGCGATCTCCGAGGCCGCCGCAGCCCTGCGCGTGGAAGAGGTCGCGCCGTCGGACGCCGTGACCGGGGCTGTCATCGCTGACGCGGCCGTCCAGACCGAGGCTCAGTCGCGTCGGCGCTCGCGTCGTGGCGGGCGCGGGCAGGGGCAGGTCGACGAGCTGGACGTCGTCGCGCCTGTCGAGCCGGCGGACGAGGAGGAGCTCGACGAGCACGAGACGCCCGACGAGTCCGCAGTCGAGCAGGATGACGAGCAGAGCTCGCCGCGTCGTCGTCGTCGTCGTGGGGGTCGCGGTCGTCGCAGCCGTCCCGCGGGCGAGCTTGACGAGTCCGACGAGGGTGACGAGGAGTCCACGGCTGGCGTGGCCGACGAGGAGGGTTCAGAGGCCGAGTCCGACGAGAACGAGGCCGGGTCCGAGGGCGACGGTGACGGCGGATCCAGCCGTCGCCGCCGGCGTCGTCGCCGTGGCGGTCGCAGCGGGGACGGTGCCGAGGAGGTCGTGGCGACCACGCGGACCCGTGCCGCGCGCGTCCCGAGCGACGAGCCCACCGCGCTGCGTGGGTCGACCCGCCTCGAGGCCAAGCGTCAGCGCCGCCGCGAGGGGCGCGACAACGGTCGCCGTCGTCAGATCATCACCGAGTCGGAGTTCCTGGCGCGCCGCGAGTCGGTCGAGCGCACGATGATCGTTCGGGAGGCCAACGGGCGGACGCAGATCGCTGTCCTCGAAGACGGCGTGCTCGTCGAGCACTTCGTCTCGCGGCAGGCGCAGGCGTCGATGGCCGGGAACGTCTACCTCGGTCGGGTGCAGAACGTGCTCCCGAGCATGGAGGCGGCGTTCGTCGACGTCGGCAAGGGGCGCAACGCCGTGCTGTACGCCGGCGAGGTCAACTGGGATGCGGCGGGCCTGGAGGGTCAGCCGCGCCGCATCGAGCAGGCGCTGAAGTCCGGCGACGCGGTGCTCGTGCAGGTCACCAAGGACCCCATCGGTCACAAGGGTGCCCGCCTGACGTCGCAGGTGACGCTCGCAGGCCGCTACCTCGTGTACGTGCCGGGCGGCGGCATGACGGGGATCAGCCGCAAGCTCCCGGACACCGAGCGCAACCGCCTCAAGAAGCTGCTGCGCGAGCTGGTCCCGGACTCCGCCGGCGTGATCGTGCGCACCGCGGCCGAGGGTGCCAGCGAGGAGGAGCTGCGCGCGGACATCGCGCGCCTCCAGGCGCAGTGGGAGGCTATCGAGAAGAAGGCGAAGTCCGCATCGGCGCCCGTGCTGCTGCAGGGCGAGCCGGACCTGGCCATCCGCGTCGTGCGCGACATCTTCAACGATGACTTCGGCTCGCTCGTGGTCCAGGGCGACGAGGCGTGGGACACGATCTCCGGCTACATCGGCGACCTCGCCCCCGACCTGGCCTCGAAAGTCACGCGGTGGACGGGTCGCGGTGACGTGTTCGCCGAGCACCGGATCGACGAGCAGCTGGCCAAGGGCATGGACCGTAAGGTCTGGCTGCCGTCGGGTGGCTCGCTCGTCATCGACCGCACCGAGGCGATGACGGTCGTCGACGTCAACACCGGCAAGTTCACCGGGTCGGGCGGGACTCTCGAAGAGACCGTCACGCGCAACAACCTCGAGGCCGCGGAGGAGATCGTCCGTCAGCTTCGGCTGCGCGACATCGGCGGCATCATCGTCATCGACTTCATCGACATGGTGCTCGAGCAGAACCGCGACCTCGTGCTCCGCCGCCTGGTGGAGTGCCTGGGTCGTGACCGCACGAAGCACCAGGTCGCGGAGGTCACGTCGCTCGGCCTCGTGCAGATGACCCGCAAGCGGGTCGGTCAGGGGCTGGTCGAGGCGTTCAGCGAGACGTGCGAGCAGTGCAACGGGCGCGGCTTCCTCGTGCACGCCGAGCCGATCGAGAATGACAACCGCCCCGACGCGGGTGCGGCGCAGCCCGTCGCCGCGACCGATGGCGACGGCGAGCCCAAGCGCGCGCGCCGCAAGCGCGTGGCGAAGGAGTCCTCGTCGACCCCGACGATCGCCGTGCCGGTGCTCCCTGAGGCGCGCGCGGCTGTCAAGGCGACGCTCGCGACGATCGCGGCAGCGGCTGCCCACGCGCATGAGCACGGTCATGAGCACGCTCCGGAGCGCGTGGAGGAGGCCGACCTCACGGGCGCGGCTCCCGAGCCGGTGCAGGCGGCACACGTGGACGTCGAGGCGGCACCCAGCAGCACGCCGACCGAACCGGTCACGACGTCGTTCGACGCTGCTGTGGCCCTGCCGACCGACGAGACAGACGGCACGCTCGAGCTCGTCCAGGTCGACCCGGGCGTGTTCGAGCTCGACGGTCACGAGGACGAGACGTCCGACTGAGCTCAAGAGAAGCGGAACGGCCTGGTCGCGGTTTGACCCTGCCAGGTCAGTTCCGTACTCTTGGACGTCGGCGCGTTTCGCACGCGCCGGCTGTGCGTGGTCGGTCGTGTGTGG
>JAYTSH010000513.1:0-3175 GCA_043745755.1 Cellulomonas sp.
CCACGCGAGGATCAGCGGTGACACGCTGCTGCCGGCGATGGCCTTGGCGAGCACGCCGCCGATCCCGGTGTCGATCAGGGTCTGCTTGAACCCGCCGCCGGCGGCCACGATCATCAGGATGCCAGCGATCGGTGGCAGCGACTTCTCGAGCGAGGTGGCGATCTCCCCGCGATTCATGCCGGATCCGCGGCCGAAGGTGAACATCGCGACCAGCACGGCCAGCAGCAGCGCGACGAGCGGAGTCCCGATGAAGTCCAGCGCCGTCCGAACGCCGTTCCCCTTGGCCAGGAGGATGTCGACGAGCGCCTTGCCCAGCATCAGCACGACGGGGAGCAGGACAGTGGACAGCGTGGCGCGGAAGCTCGGGCGATGCGTGCCGGTTCCGGTCTCAGGTTCGGCGGACCGAACGTCGAACGCCGTGCCCGCACTCCCGCTCGTGCCCGTGCCCGTGCCCGTGCCCGTGCCCACGATCGTGCTGACGGGCGCTCCGCTCGTGACGAAGAGGGCCGGCGCAGCGATGGGGACCCAGCGCGCCACGTACCTCGAGAGCAGCGGGCCCGCCAGGACGACGACGGGGATCGCGATGAGCACCCCGAGAGCCATGGTGACGCCCAGGTTGGCGTTCAGCGCGGCGATCGCGACGAGCGGACCGGGGTGCGGGGGCACCAGGCCATGCATCACCGACAGACCCGCGAGGGCTGGGATCCCGACCCGCAGCAGGGGCAGGCCCGAGCGGCGCGAGACCAGGAGGATGACCGGGATCAGCAGGACAAGGCCGATCTCGAAGAACATCGGCAGGCCGATCAAAGCACCCACCAGCGCCATCGCCCACGGCAGCGAACGCGCGGTCGCGCGGCGCAGGATGGTGTCGACGATCTGGTCCGCACCGCCGGAGTCGGCGAGCAGACGCCCGAACATCGCGCCCAGCGCGATCAGGGTGCCCACGCTGGCGACCGTGGCGCCCACGCCCGTGCCGTAGCTCGTCACGGCGTCGAGGGGATTCACGCCCGCGAGTGTGCCGACGGCGATCGAACCGATCGTCAGGGAGAGGAACGGGTGCACCTTGAGCTGGGTGATCAGCAGCACGATGACAGCGATGCCCACCAGGGCAGCCATGATCAGCTGCGCGCTGCCAGCAGTGGTCAGGGCCTGGGCGGCGCTGACCAGGACGGTCGGTCTCATGGTCGATCTCCTGTGGGGTAGAGACTTGCGGTGAAGTCGGCGACGATGTCGTCGACCGGAAGGGTGAGGTCTGCCGCACGGCCGAGCTCGTCGGCCTCGAGCGGCTCGAGCGTCTCCAGCTGGGACGTGATGAGTGAGGCCGGCATGAAGTGACCGGGCCTGTCGGCGACGCGCCGGGTCAGCACGGCCGGGTCGCCAGTGAGGTGCAGCAGCTGCAGGCGAGGTGCCGCAGCACGGAGCACGTCGCGGTAGCGGCGGCGCAGTGCCGAGCAGCCGACGACGGCACCCTGCTCGTCGTGCTCGGCGAGCCAGCTGCCGATGGCAGCGAGCCACGGTGCACGGTCGTCGTCGTCGAGGGGATGGCCTGACGCCATCTTGGCGATGCTGGCCATGCTGTGGAAGTCGTCGGCGTCGGCGAACTCGACACCGAGCCGGTCGGCGAGCGCATGACCGACGGTGGTCTTGCCCGACCCCGTCACACCCATGACCACGACCAGCGGCGGTCGCCTGGCGGTGCGTTCGTCCATGCTCGCTCTCCTCAGCTCTGAGGTTCCGGGCGCTGACCCCCAGCGGCTCGGGACGAGAATTACTCATTGGTACTATGAACTCAAGTCCGACTCGCTTATATATATGATCTACGGTCACGACGGGCGCCGATGTCCGGCAGAATGGGCGCGTGAGAGCCAGCGAGACCGCGAGCGGGCTGCACGAGCGCGTGCTGTCCCGGATGGGTCCCGCCCTGGTCTCAGGGGAGCTCGCCGAGGGCGCAGTGATCACGATCGACCAGATCGTGCAGCAGCACGGCGTCTCGAGGACGGTGGCTCGCGACGTCGTCAAGGTCCTCGAGTCGCTGCAGGTCGTCACGACCCGACGACGCGTCGGTGTCACGGTCAGCCCACGCTCCGACTGGAACGCGTTCGACCCACGGCTCGTCCGGTGGCGGCTCGCGGGACCTGACCGGGCACGCCAGCTGCGCACGCTCAGTGAGCTGCGGCACGGGGTCGAACCTGTCGCAGCCGCCCTGGCTGCCGCCCATGCGACCCCCGAGCAGTGCGGGGAGCTCACCGCGGCAGTCATCGGGATGTCCGTGACCGGCCGCCAGGGCGATCTCGAGGCCTACCTGCAGCACGACATGCGGTTCCACTGCGTCCTGCTCACCGCATCGGGGAACGACATGTTCGCCGCGTTGTCCTCGGTCGTCAGCGAGGTCCTGGCCGGCCGGACACATCACGACCTCATGCCGGCACACCCCGAGCCCGCCGCGATACGCCTCCACGCCGATGTGGCCGAGGCGGTCGCCTCGGGCGACGCTCCCCGAGCCGAACGGGCGATGCGAGCGATCGTGGTCGAGGCTCAGCAGGCCATGGAGGCCGCGTCGCCGGCTCGCTGAGCAGGTCGGCGGACCTCCGTGTGAGGAGTCATCGCTGCGGGTCACGTGTGCCCGCGCCCGCTGTCAGGCGATACCAGCCGGGCCCACCCGCGCGCCGTCAGGCACCGCAGACGGTGTCCCGGGGTCGGTCAGCACCGCGTCGCCGACGACGGCCACCTCCCGGCCGAACGTCCAGTCACCCTGCACGCGCAGCGACGTCGCGCCGACGAGCGACGGCGTGACCGGCAACCGGTCGTCGAACGCCCCGATGGTCTTGAAGTGCGCCGGATCGAGATCGACGTACGGCGCGTCGACCATCGCGACGAGCCTCTGGTCGTCGGTCAGCCGGTAGACGTCGGAGCGCAGCACCAGAAGGTCGTTGGTCGTCTTGACCGGGAGGAATCGCGACCGGTCGACCTCGAGCACGACCGCACCGTCGAACACCTCGATCGCCGCACCCATCGCGGACTCGATCTGGACGACCGGGGTCGACGCCGGGTCGGTCGGGTCGACCGTCTTGTCGTTGCGGATCAGCGGCAGGTCGAGCACGCCACCGCTGCGCTCGAGCTCGGCGGCGAGCGCCCGCAGGTCGAGCCAGAGGTTGTTGGTGTTGAAGTACGGGTG
>JAYTSH010000514.1:0-3780 GCA_043745755.1 Cellulomonas sp.
GCCGACCGCGGGCTCTCTGCCGGCGAGAAGCGCATGCTCGCCAAGGCCCGTCAGATCCTCGTCTCGGAGCTCGCACTTGCGGAGCACACCGAGGAGGAGAAGGCCGAGGCCATCCTCGACGAGGTCCTGGCCTCCTGACCGCGCCCTGACGATCGTTCCCGTGCCGGTCGACATCCCTGCGGCTGTGGCAGCGCTGTGATTGTCGTCGCGATACTGACCTCTGCCGGGAGCGGGCGTCGGCTCGGTCATCTCCTGCCGAAGGCGCTGGTCGAGATCGGTGGCGTGCCGCTCGTGGTGCATGCCGCACGCGCGCTCGTCAGCTCGGGCCTGGTGGAGCTCGTCGTCGTGACGGCACCTCAGGAGCACGTCGCGGCGTTCGCCGTGGTGCTCGGCGCCGAGATCGCAGGTGTCCCGGTGCGGGTCGTCGCCGGTGGATCGACCCGGCAGGCGTCCGTCGCTGCCGGTCTCGTCGCCGTACCCGACGGCGCGGACGTCGTCCTCGTCCATGACGCCGCGCGCGCGCTCGTCCCGCGCGACCTCGTCGTGCGGGTCGTCGAGGCCGTCCGTGCGGGCCACCAGGCCGTCATCCCCGGGCTCGCGGTGACCGACACCATCAAGCGGGTCGGGGTTCGGGGCGATGTCGTCGAGACGGTCCCGCGCCACGAGCTGCGAGCCGTCCAGACCCCTCAGGGCTTCACGCCGGACGTCCTTGCCCGCGCCCATGCGGCAGGTGCGTACCTCAGCCTCGACGAGGCGTCCGCGGCCTCCGACGACGCCGGGCTCGCCGAGGCGATCGGTGTGCCCGTGTGGGTCGTCGACGGCCACGAGGACGCCTTCAAGATCACCACCCGCCGCGACCTCGCGGTGGCGCAGGTCGTCCTCGCGGAGCGCGGCAAGCTGGCCGACAGGGTGGCCGACAGGGTGGACGACAGGGTGGACGACAGGGTGGACGACAGGGTGGCCGACAGCGCGGAGGCGCAGCGATGACAGCCCTGCCACGCACCGGTCTCGGCATCGACGTGCACGCCTACGACCCCGACCCCGCGCCCGGCGCGATGCTGCACCTCGCGGGCCTGGCGTGGCCGGACGAACGCCCGCTCGAGGGTCACTCCGACGCCGACGTCGCCGCGCACGCCGCAGCGGACGCACTGCTGTCCGCGGCAGGTCTCGGTGACCTCGGGTCGAACTTCGGGACGGCTGAGCCGCAGTGGAAGGGTGCTGCGGGCACGGCGCTGCTCGCTGAGGCCGCGCGACGCGTCCGGGCAGCCGGGTTCGAGATCGGCAACGTCGCGGTCCAGGTGATCGGCAACCGGCCCCGGCTGTCTCAGCGGCGGGCCGAAGCCGAGTCGGTGCTGTCCGCGGCCGTCGGCGCGCCTGTGAGCATCTCGGCGACGACGACCGACGGGCTCGGCCTGACGGGTCGGGGCGAGGGCGTGGCTGCCGTGGCGACGGCGCTCGTCGCGCCAGTGGACTGACCGGCGGACCGACCCCGTGCGCGAAGCGGCCCGGTCTTCGCTGGTCGGGCACCCAGCACGACACCTGTGACGACGAGCGACCCGAGCGCGATCTCGACGAGCGGCGTCGGCTCGTGCAGCAGGAGCCACGATGCCGCGATGCCGACGACGGGCACAAGCATCGAGAACGGCGCGACGACGCTCGACGGGTGCCGTGCCATGAGCGACGTCCACACCCCTGAACCGACCACCGTCGCGATGACCACGGTGAACAGCAGGCCGCCGAGCGCGAGTGCGCCCTGACGCGTGCCGAGCGTCGTCAGCGACGTCCCGATCGCGTGCGGACCCTCCACCGCCAACGACAGGGCCAGCAGGGGGAGCGGTGGGACGATCGACATCCACAGCGTCAAGCGGAACGGCTCGGCCGCACGGGCCTGCCGGTTGGCGAGGTTGCCGAATGCCCAGCCGAGTCCGCCGCACAGCGTGAGCACGACGGGCAGCAGCGTGGCTCCCCCGCCGAGCTGGGCGCGGTGGACCGCGATCCCGACGAGGCCCAGCACGGCCACGGCGATGCCAGCGGCGCGAGGGCCGCTGAGCCGCTCGTGCAGGAGCACGCCGGCGAGAAGCACGGTGAACGGCGCCGAAGACTGCAGGACCAGCGACGCGAGCCCGGTCGGCATGCCGGTGGCCATGGCGAGGTACAGGAACACGAACTGCAGGACGCCGAACCCGAACCCGTAGCCGAGGATCCACCGCCACGGCACGGCCGGGCGCCGGACGAGCAGCAGAGTCGGGACGGCGATCAGGCTGAAGCGCACCGCGACGAGGAAGAACGGCGGGAACTGCGCGAGCGACAGGTGGATGGCCGGGAAGTTCAGCCCCCAGCAGAGTGCCACGAGGACGGCGAGGAGGCGGTCGCGCAGTGGCATGCCAGCGAGCATGCGCCCGCCTGATCGTTGAGCACCATCGAATGTTGCTGACAGGTCGCTGTAGCGTCGCTACATGGATCCTGCCTCTCTCGAGACCCTGCGCGCTGTCGGCACGCACGGCGGTGTGACCGCTGCGGCCGCAGTCCTGCGCCTGACGCCCTCCGCGGTGTCCCAGCAGCTCGCGCGGCTCCAGCGCGAGGTGGGCGTCCGGCTGACCGAACGCGTCGGGCGCGGGCTGCGGCTCACTTCGGCCGGGCAGGCCCTCGCGGCCGCGGCGGTCGACGTCGCTGTCGCCCTGGAGCGGGCCCGCGCGGCGACCGACGCCTACCTGGCCCGGCCTGAGGGCACGGTGCGCGTGAGCGCCTTCCAGAGCGCCGCGCAGATGTTCCTGCCAGGGCTCCTGACGCGCGTCGGGGCCCGCGGTGGGATCACGCTGGAGTGCACCGACGAGGACGTCGCTCAGGACGACTTCGCCGCGCTGACGGACCGCATGGACATCGTCGTCGCGCACCGACCTGACCGCAGCCATGACTGGGCCGCCGGCGGCGTACCGGTGCGGGTGGCGCCGCTGCTGCGCGAGCCGCTCGACGTGGCCGTCCCCGCCGGGCACCGACTCGCGGGCCGCACCGAGGTGCATCCCGACGACCTCGTCGACGAGGAGTGGATCGCGGTGAGGGAGGGGTTCCCGGTCGCGACGGTGCTGGCGGCCGTCGCGACCCGGTCGGGCGCCGCGCCACGCATCACGCACCGCATCAACGACTTCCACGTGGCGGAGGCCCTGGTCGCCGCTGGTCACGGGATCGCGCTGCTGCCGCGGTACACGTCAGGTCGCGAGCCGGGGGTGCAGATGGTGCCGCTCACGGGGGTGCGTGCGGGCAGGCGGATCGATGCGTTGGTGCGCGTCGACCGGGCCGAGCGGCTCGTCGTGCGGCGGGTGCTCGAGGAGCTGACGGCGCTCGCTGCCGAGATCGACGGCCGGGCCCGCGAGCCCGGCACGGCGTCGGTGCAGCCCGGCGGGTGACGACTGCAGATGGGGTTCGCGCGTCCCGCCGATGTCCGGTACCGTCCGGTTCCGTGACAACGGCGTACCGGACCCCGACAGGATCGCTGGAGCGAGTCAGGGAGCTCCCGCAGCGGACCCCGGCTGGTCCACGGGCCCGGCTGAGGGTGCGGATCGCGGCCGACGTCCTGTCGGCCACGATGGGCGGTCTGGCTGCGCTCGACGAGGCCGGCGGTACCGTCCTCAGCCAGGACGTCATCGCCGCCGCTCCGCCGCTCGCACCCGGGATCGAGGTCCGCCGGGTCGCCGCGGCTGCCCATCGCGCCACGCTCGACTGAGGACCCTACGGCAGGAGCACGAGCTTCCCGCGGGCGTGTCCCGCGATGCTGTCGCGGTG
>JAYTSH010000515.1:0-7440 GCA_043745755.1 Cellulomonas sp.
ACGCCTGAGACGACTTCGCCCGCCGCGACCACCGAGTCAGCTGATCACGCTCCTCCTCGGTCAACACCAGCTCGACCTTCGGACGTCCAGTTCTCGCCACACCAGAGTGTACAACTTATCCGGACAATTTCCGGCGCACGACACTAGTTACCAGCGGACCTGAGTGCGGATCGGTCCACTTCGGCCGTGACTTCAGGTTCTCCATGGTTCGGTTCGCTGAGACGAGAGATGCGGGCGCTCCGCTGTTGCGCCGTGTGGTGGAGAGACTGACTGCCACCCCCTGGCAACCGAAGTTGCCGAGAGTGCCATAGGTGTCCCCAACCCTCTGGCTGTCATGACTGACAACCACCGTTGACGGGAAGCGGCGCCCGCTGTCGGCCCCGCAACGGCGGCTGTGCCCGCGCGCCTGCTCCCGGCCCCGCCATGTTGCGGCCCGATCTCCCTACCTGCTCGTGACGGCACAGCGAGGTCGGGCGCACGGTGGGCACCCCACCCGAGCCAGCGCCGTCGGCCATCGAGTGATCGGGGAGGACGGATGAACGAGAACGAGCGTGAGCAGCGGCGGTTCTACCGAGTCAAGGAGGCGTGCGAGATCATGGGCGTCCCGCAGCGGACGATGTACCACCTCGCGGAGACGGGCCAGATCCCGTGCCGTCGGCTGGGCTCGGTGATCCTGCTCCCGGCGTCGTGGGTGGAAAAGGAGCCGACAACGTCGACCAGGCGCTGATGTCGGTCACACGCCGCACGCTGCCGTCGGGCAACGTCTCGTGGCGGGCGAAGGTCTTCTGGCAGCAGCGTGTCGTGGCGCAGCAGTCGTTCGACCGACGCTCGGACGCGAAGCGCTGGGAGGCGGACCAGCTGGCGAAGCTGCGCTCCGGCGGGTGGATCGACCCGACGCGCGGGCGGATGTCGTTCGGGGCGTTGGCCGAGGAGTGGCAGGCGTCGCGTCAGCATCTGGCGGTGCGGAGCCAGGAGACGACGCTGTTCCTGCTCGACTCGCACGTCGTGCCCATCCTCGGGCGGCTGCCGATCGCGGCAATCTCGGCGGGTGATGTCGAGCGGGTGCTGACGGCGATGACGACCCGGGGGCTGGCGACCGCGACCCGGCGTCGGGCCCGCTCCGTGGTCCGACTGGTGCTGGACTACGGGGTCCGGGACCGTCGACTCGCCGTCAACGTCGCTCGCGCCGTCGCACTCCCCCGGGGCACGACCAAGCGCGAGCCGCACTGGCTGCGAGCCGAGCAGCTCGGGCGCCTCGCGATGTCGGTGCGGGAGCCGTGCCGTCCGGTGGTTCTGTTCCTCGGTCTGACCGGGTGCCGGTTCTCCGAGATGGCCGCGCTGCGCGTCGACGACGTCATCCAGACCCCGCACGGGCTCGGCGTGCGGGTGCACCGGGCCGCACCACAGTCCAAGCGCACGAGCGCCGCGGTCTTCGGCCCCACGAAGACTCACCAGACGCGCACCGTGCCGGTCCCGGCTGCGATCGAGGGCTACGTCCGGCACAGCGTAGGGACGGGCGTCTCCGGCGACTTCCTCTTGCCGAGCCCGACGGGCGGGGTCTGGACCAACACCAGCTTCCGCGCCCGGTCACGCTGGACGCAGGCCACGCAGTTCGCCGGACTCGCGGGCACGACGATCCACGACCTGCGGCATACCGCCGCGTCGCTCCTCATCGCGGCGGGAGCGGACGTCAAGGCCGTGCAAGTCATCCTCGTTCACGCCACAGCCACGATGACGATGGACCTGAACGGGCACCTGTTCTCCGAGGCGCCCTGGTTGGCGATGGAGCGGTTGCCGACCATCCCGATGACGGCCAACCGACCGGCGATCGGCCCGGCACCAGACGACCCACCGGCGATCGGCGCCTGACGGCAACCCGTCATTGCTCGCCGTCATTCCGTCATCCCGTCATCGCTCGACCTGGCCGTCATCGGCGTCGCCGGCTCCGCGGGTTCCCGCCACCGACTGCCGGCCCGCGAGAAGGTCACGGCCGATGGATCAGCGTCTCCACGTCCCTGGGTCAGAGGCCGGCCTCCGCGTGAACGGGTCCGCCTCCACAGCGCGGGCTGCCGGTGCCGGTGCGAGCGCGAGGCGCAACCGCGCGATGCCGTCATCCGCTCCTTCGACGCCAGCCCACGTCCGACGATCGGCCGCGAGCGCGGCGAGCATCGTTTCCAGGTGCTCCCGGTCACGTCGGCCGGCCTCGCCCACAGCGTCACTCGGCCGGATGAGGGTCGTCAGCACGGCGAAGTCGATCAGGTGTCGAGCCCTGGCTCGATCGAGGACGACGGTGTGAGCGGCGGCCTTCGCGACCAGCGCACCGAGCAGGCTCGGCCGGCGCACAGTGCCGCTGCGCCCATCGAGAACGACCTCGACGGCCTGCGTCCGGTCCAGTGCCTGCTGGGCGCCGGGCGTCTCGATCGTCGTCCCGCCGGACACGCCCCGCCGCCCTGCGGCCCGCTCCCCCAGATGCCGCGGGATGAGCACGTCGATCTGCGCCTCGCCGCGCTGCCAGCGGTGCTGGTGGCCTTCCCAGGACTCGCCGGTCGAAGCGAATCCCAGCTCGACAAGGGCGGTCGTGAAGGAGTGCAGCGCGCCCGGCTCGGCTCGGACGTCGAGGACGGCGTCGACGTCGTCGGTCGGGCGCGTCGGCGCGACGCCGCGCTCGATGCAGTGCAGGTGAACCATCTGGCCGCCGACGAGTGTCCACCCGGTCGGATGGCGGTCCGCCAGGTCGAGGAGCCCGCTCCACGCCTCCCCCTGCCCACGGCTCATCGGCGGCAGCACGACGCTCATGCGACCGCGCCCGTTCGGGAAGCTGCCCAGTCAGCGATGAGCTCTCGGGCTCGAGCCAGCTCACGCGGCCCGTCGTGGTCCGCGAGGTCGGCGGCTAGCAGCAGGACGGGGAGGGGTCGGTCGGGGAGCAGCGGTGCGACGTGAAGGATGACGTTGGCGTTCGACCCGGCGTCGACCAGGAGGTGATCGCGGCGGACCGCATCCGCGTCCTCAGCCCGGACGTAGGCCTCCACGTTGGCGGCTGCCGACAGGCCGGAGCGTTCGTCGGACAGGCCCGAGAGGACCAGACGCGGGTCGGCGTGGAGTGCATCGATCTCCGATGCCGACAGGAGCTCCCGCTCGGCGCGCGCCACCAGCCAGGAGCGAAGGAGCATCTCGGGCTCGCCGTCGGCTACCAGTCTGTCGAGCGCCTGACGCAACCGGTACGACTCCCTCGGCTCGATCCAGTCCGCCGAGCCCCCTCGGCTGATCTCCACCAGGGCCCAGGCAATTCGAGAGCTCATGGGCCGGCCCCTCCGGGGAGCGCTCGGCACCGAGGCCGCATCGACGAGCCACCGACCGCCAACCCGACGGGCGCGAAGCCGACCTTCCCGCGCCAGCTGCCGGGCGCGCACGGCTGAGACGCCCATCATTCGGGCGGCCTCCGCGAGCTCGACATCCATGGACACAACCCTACCGTCACCGAAATAGAAGTGTCCATGGTATCGGTGTGCCGGCGCTATTGCGCTCCTCAGATCGCAGCCGGCGTCATCGTTCGCGTCATCGCCGCGGCGAACCCGTCATCGGGTAGGCGCATCGTCGGGCAGTCGCGGCGCACTGACCATTCACTGACCACGCCACCCCTGGAGCAGTCGCGACGACGGCACTGATCGCGGTCGTCATCGCGCTGACCTGCACAAACACTGTGTGCGCCTGGGCAGATTCGAACTGCCGACACCCGCTTTAGGAGAGCGGTGCTCTATCCCCTGAGCTACAGGCGCGAGGGACCTGTCGAAACGTGCTCGACAACCCGGCGCGCGCGGCGCTGGGGGCTCCGAGGGTCTCATGAAGGTCCCGTGCGTCGTCAGACCGCCCCGAGCAGGACGATCGGACGCGGCCTCAGCGTACCGGGCCGCCGCCAGGGCGTGCAGCAACGGCCCCGAAGGCCTAGCGGCGCCCGTTCGCGGCCGTGCTCGGCGGGGGGACGGCAAGGCACCGAGCATCAAATGTGATGCAGTCGAGGGTCAAGAACAGTGTGCATTGACTATGATGCACAGATGGCGGACAGCACAGATGAATCACCTCCGATGCATAGGTTCTACCGTGCCCGCAGCACGGAGGCCCTCGGACACGTCCTGCAGGCCGTGCGAGTGGCAGCCGGACACACCCAGACCGACCTCGCTCGCGCCATCGGCTCCTCGCGGCCGACCCTCTCCCGGATGGAGAACGGCAACCCGGCCACCACCAGCACCGTCCTTGATGCCCTGACGGCCTGCGGTTACGAGCTCGTCGTGGTTCCCCGCGGCTCCCACATCAGCGTCACACCATGACGGGCATCCTGCACGTGTGGCTTCGCGGACAGCGCCTCGGCGAGCTCGAACAGCTCCGCAACGGCCGGCTGCGCCTGCGCTACGACACCGCCGCCCTGGACACGTATGGCATCGGCGCACGACCCCTGTCGCTGTCGCTGCCCTTGACCGACAGGCGCATCGCAGGCGACCACCTCGAGCGGTATCTGGACAACCTCCTGCCTGAAGGCAGCGTGCGCGGCGCACTCGAACGGGAGCACCAGATCCGGCCCGGTGACACGTTCGCGCTCCTGACCCACATCGGCCGTGAATGCGCGGGGGCCGTCCAGTTCACCGCCGAGCCCGCCGGGCCCGGCGAGGGGCACCTGGTCGACCTGACCGACGACGAAGTCAACCGGATCATCTCTGCCCTGCCGACTCTCGACCCGCCCGACGGGCAGGTGGTCAGTGCGTCGCTCGGCGGCATGCAGGCCAAAGTGCTCCTCACCCGCACCACTCGCGGGTGGGCATGGCCGGCAGACGGAGCGATGTCCACTCACATCATCAAACCCGAGCCGATCACCGATGTGACCGTCCCCGACCTGATCCGATGGGAGGAGTGGGCGCTGCGCCTCGCGCGGTCCGCCGGACTCCCCGCCGCGGATGCCGAGCTGGCGGACTTCGACGCCCGTCTCGCTCTGATCGTCGAACGCTTCGACCGAACGGGTGCACGACGCACCCACCAGGAAGACTTCGCGCAGGCCCTCGGCGTGTCAGCACGAGACAAGTACGAGTCGACGACGACCGAGCGGCGCCTTCAACGGATCGCACGGGAGGCGGGGCCTGAGGCTGTCGCACCGGCATCGTTCGTCGCCGACGAGCTCGCCCAGGTCACGTTCAACCTGCTCCTGGGCAACGGTGACGCGCACTCCAAGAACTACTCCCTCGCGATCAGCGAGACGGCCACGTTCGCCATGACACCCCTGTACGACGTTGCCCCGCTGTACCTGCTCAACGAGGTGTACCAACACTTCGGACACCACCTCGACGGCCGAGGCCGCCTGGGGCACCTGACCGCCGCGCACCTGCACCGTGAGGCGGCCACGTGGGCTGTTCCGGACACGGCTGTACGCGAGGTGATGGCATCCGTGGCAACGCGGGTGCGCGCCGCACTGCCCTCATGCCACGCAGACCACATCGACGTCGACCGCATCGCGCAGGTGGTCGACGCGCGCGCGACCGCGATGCTCGCCATCGTCGCGCCCTAGCTCCCGCTCACACCGCCGATGAGTGCCTTGCGCGCCCGCAGGTGCACGAACGCCTCCCGGATCAGCGCGTCGGGGTCGGCGAAGCCCGGCTCGGACAGGCTCATGACCGTGCTGACAGTCCGCCACACGCCGCCGGGCAGGCCGGGCTCGGGCTGCGACAGGGCTGCTCGGAGGCGGGCGCCCAGGTCGGCACGGGCCCGACGCGCGTCCTCGGGGCCGGGGGCGGCCGGGAGCCGGACGACGAGCACGAACTCGTCCCCCGAGATGCGGCCCAGGTCGGCCAGCGGCGGCGCTGCGCGGGTCAGCCGGGTGGCGATCGCGGCCAGCAGGATGTCCCCGGTCTCGACACCGTGGCGGTCGTTGACCGACGCGAGGTCGTCGACGTCCATCAGGACGAGGGCGACGCGCTCGGGGGTGTCCGTCACTGCCGCGCAGTGCTGGCGCAGGCGCCGGAGCACGAGGCCGCGGTTGGCCAGGCCCGTGAGCGCGTCGTGCAGGGACCGGACGACGAGCACGGTCGACAGCGACCGGACGAGGTCCGACGTCGACACGACCGACCAGACGTGGGCGCGCACGAGGACGTCGTCGTACCGGCGCTCGGTGGTCCGCGACATGGCGATGATCGCAGCCTCGGACACGAGCGCGTCGGGCTCCACGACGAGCGGCTGCCAGTCGGTGATCTCGGCGACCGTCTTGCGCGAGAGCATGGCCCGCCCGTAGCCGAGTCGCCCCGACATCACGGCCATGAACCGTTCGCGCGTGATGAGGCCGATGGCGCCGGGGTCGGTGTGGTCGAGCACCACGACGCTCGCGACGGCCACCGGGCGGAACAGCTGCTCGAGGCGTGCGACGGTCATCGTGACGTCGACGGCCTCGACAGGATGCGCCAGGGTCGCCACGGTCGGGCTGGCCACCGCGCCGAAGCCACGGAGCGCACCGCGCGTCCCGGCGCTGAACAAGGCGATCTGGGTGGAGTCCACGTCGGGTCACTATCCCCGTCGACATGAACCCTGGCCAGGCAAGCCGTCTGAAGTTCGGACGACGTTCATCTGCGTGCCAACCAGTACCCACCTTCGCCGACCGCGAGCCGACGCGCACGCCGCATGGCAAGATCGCGCCATGAGCACAGAGGAGGCCTCGCCTGAGGCCGAGTCCCCCGTGACGGCGCTGCGCGCGGTCGTGTCACCCTCCTTCGACGACGATGTCCCCGCCGAGCTGTGGGTCGAGCGAACCGGCAGGCGGACGTACACCGGACGCAGCTCGCGCGGCGCCGAGGTCCTGATCGGGCCTGTCGCCGCCGGTGCGGTGTTCACGCCCGGCGAGCTGTTGAAGATCGCCCTGGCCGGCTGCGTCGGGATGAGCGCGGACACGGCTCTGGCGCACCGCCTCGGCGACGACGTGCCGGTCATCGTGCGCGCCTCGGGGCCGAGCGACCCCGAGCAAGACCTCTACCCGGATCTGCACGAGGAGCTCGTCGTCGACCTGTCGGGTCTCGACGAGTCCCAGCGCGAACGGCTCGTCGCGATCGTGCATCGCGCCGTCGACCTGCACTGCACGGTCGGGCGGACGCTCGAGCGCGGGGCGAGCACGCACCTGACGATCGCCGGGGAGCACTGATGGCCGGCCGGCGGCTGCGCCGTGCGATGGACGCACACGCCTCGGTTCGGCCGGCGGTCGACCTGACCGTTCCGCACGTCGGCATGCTCGAGTCGGCGCTCGACAAGACCGTCAAGATCCCCGGGGCGGGGATCCACGAGCACGTCGACCAGCTGCGGCGCCGCAACCCCTCCGCGACGCCCGACCAGCTCGTGACCCTGCTCGAGCGCGAGTACCTGCGCGTCATCCAGGGAGCAGGCGCTGCGGTCGGCGCGGCTGCGGCGGCACCCGCC
>JAYTSH010000516.1:0-3400 GCA_043745755.1 Cellulomonas sp.
GCCTCGTCGACGCCCGTCCGGTCGCTGACGGGGTCGAGCGCCGTGAGGCACGCCTCGGCCTGGCCGAGCGCGAACACGATCGAGCGCGGGAACAGCCGGTCGAGCAGCAGGAAGCCGGCGGCCCGCTCGTCCGAGGCGGATCCTCGATGGGTTCGCAAGTACGCCTCGTGCGCGCCGCACGAGCGCAGCAGGGTGGTCCATCCGGGACCCGTCGTGCCCGCGAGCGCGCGCGTCGTCAGGAGGCGCGCGGTCATGTCGGCACGCTCGATCGACCGGCCCAGCACCATGAACTGCCACGTCTCGTCGCGCGACGTCACCGAGTCCATGAGGCCCGCAACGACCGCGGCACGCTCACGAACCCACGTGAAGTAGTCGTGCGGCCGCGCCGGGTGGACTTCGGCGGGGAGCCGGTTCCACGATGCGTTGAGGCACTCCCAGAGGTCCGTCGAGATGATCTCGCGTGCGCGGCGGGCGTTCTCCCGTGCCGCGACCAGTGACCCGGCGATGGCCGACGACGACACGCGGTCGTACGCCAGGATCTCCAGGACCTCCTCACGGCCGACCTGCACCTCGGGCGGCGGCGCGGTCCGGTCCATGACGGACAGGAGCAAGCGGCACGCGGTGTCCTCCTCCGCCCAAGGGTCCTCGAGCAGGCTCTGGACGTGCACGTCCAGAAGGCGGGCCGTGTCGTCGGCACGCTCGACGTAGCGACCGATCCAGAACAGGGACTCGGCGATGCGGCTCAGCACGTCGGTGCCTCCTGCGCGGTCGTCGGGGTACCCCATGCACAGCGGGCCTGCTGCTGCTGCCTGACCTGGACCCGCAGACCGTTCGGGTTGGGGTCGGTGTTCCCGGCCGTCGTCTGCGGGACGCCCGCGGGGCGCTCAGCGACCACGACGGGCGGCCGGCGGGGCACGCCCGAGCCGAGCACCCACGTGTCCTTCGACCCGCCGCCCTGCGAGCTGTTGACCACGAGCTCACCCTCGGGCAGCGCGACCCGGGTCAGGCCACCGGGCAGGACCCAGATCGACTCGCCGTCGTTCACGGCGAACGGCCGGAGGTCCACGTGGCGCGGCCGCAACGAGTCGCCGATCAGCGTCGGCACTGTCGACAGCTGCACGACCGGCTGCGCGACCCAGCCGCGCGGGTCCTCGACAAGTCGTGCCCGCAGCGCGTCGAGCTCCGCGCGGCTCGCACGAGGACCCACGACGAGGCCCTTGCCGCCTGAGCCGTCGACGGGCTTCACCACCAGCTCGTCGAGGCGGTCGAGGACCTCCTCGAGCGCGCCCGGGTCCTCGAGGCGCCACGTGTCGACGTTGTCGAGCAGTGGCTCCTCGCTGAGGTAGTACCGGATCAGGTCGGGGACATAGGTGTAGACGAGCTTGTCGTCAGCGACGCCGTTGCCGACGGCGTTGGCGATGGTCACCGTGCCCGCCCGGGCGCAGGTCATGAGCCCGGGACTGCCGAGCAGCGAGTCAGAACGGAACGCGACGGGGTCGAGGAACTCGTCGTCGACCCGGCGGTAGATGACGTCGACGCGCCGACGGCCCTGCGTCGTGCGCATCCAGACGCGGCCGCTCGCACAGAACAGGTCACGCCCCTCGACGAGCTCCACGCCCATCGACCGTGCCAGCAGCGAGTGCTCGAAGTACGCACTGTTGAAGACGCCCGGGGTCAGCACCACGACCGTCGGCTCGTCGACGCCGGGGGGCGCCGCCGCGACGAGGGCCGCGAGCAGCCGGCGCGGGTAGTCGTGCACCGGACGGATCCGTAGCGCGGCGAACAGCTCAGGGAAGGTCTGGGCCATCGCGCGCCGGTTGGACAGCACATAGCTGACCCCGCTCGGCACCCTGACGTTGTCCTCGAGGACGCGGAAGTGCCCCACCTCGTCGCGGATGACGTCGATGCCGGACACGTGCACGCGGACACCGTTGGGCGGCTGGATCCCGCGGGCCGCCCGGTGGAAGTGCGTCGAGGAGACGATCAGGTGCCGCGGGACGACACCGTCGGCGACGGCCTTCTGCGGGCCGTACACGTCGGCAAGGAACGCCTCGAGCGCCCTGACGCGCTGAGCGACACCAGGAGCGACGCGGTCCCACTCCTCACCCGTCAGGACGCGCGGGGCGACGTCGAGCGGGAAAGGGCGCTCCTCGCCCGCGAAGTCGAACGTCACCCCTTGGGCCAGGTACGACCGCGCGAGGGTGTCGGCCCGTGCCCGAAGGTCCGCCGACGACAGACCGGAGAGCGCAGCGTGCACCTGCTTGTACGCCGGACGTGGTCCGGTCGCGTGGTCGAACATCTCGTCCCACGCCGCGCCTGCCGGGTAGTCGTCGAACACGTCCTCCATACGCCGGAACCTAGTACGCGTTTGTCACCGGCATGTGTCGGACGCCCCGCGGGCTCTGTCGGGTCTCGTCCCGCGCCGACACTGCTGTGGCCGGCTCTGCTGTGCCGGTAGCGCCGCACGGTCGCGGTCGTTAGGGTTCCGACGTGGCGCAATCGACGTGGAACCGAGTCTTCCGTGCGGGTGCGCAGATCCTGCGATCCGTGGCGACGTCCGCACGGCGCCAGGCTCCCGGGAGCACACCCCGCGCTGCTCCACGCACCGCTCCACGCACCGCTCCACGCACGGCACGCCCGGGACCCGGGATCCCGCCTGCCCCGCACGGTGGCGCCGACCGTTCGCCGTATCCCGGCGACTTCACCGGTGTGGTCCACCCGCAGTACGCACCCCAC
Organism: Cellulomonas sp.; assembly: GCA_043745755.1. Taxonomy (GTDB): domain Bacteria; phylum Actinomycetota; class Actinomycetes; order Actinomycetales; family Cellulomonadaceae; genus Cellulomonas_A. Next base: position 2,737 of record JAYTSH010000516.1, read on the forward strand.
CTCGACGGTGACGCCGACCCCGGCGAGGTCGTCTGGACCTGGGTCCCGTTCGAGGACGACCCGACGCAGGGCAAGGACCGCCCGGTGCTCGTGGTGGGCGAGGACGCACGGTGGCTGCTCGGGCTCATGCTGACGAGCAAGGACCACGACCGCGACGCCGCCGACGAGGCCCGGTGGGGCCGCCGCTGGTTCGACGTCGGTGCGGGCCCGTGGGACTCTCAGCGGCGGCCCAGCGAGGTGCGGCTCGACCGGGTGCTGCGCATCGATCCGGGCGGGATACGCCGTGAGGGCGCGATCATGGACAAGTCGGCGTTCGACCGCGTCGTCGCGCAGCTCTAGCGTCGATCGCGGTGCGCGCCGGTCGGAGCGCGCCGCACGGTCCCGCCCGTGCCCAACACTCGCCAGAGCGAAGTGGGCCTTCGCGGCCCGGGCTGCTATTCTTGACGTTCGCGTGTCCGCCCAGGTCGGCGGGCACAGATCCAGTTCTTCACCGCGGGTGTCCCCACGCCCAAGTCTCGGGGCTGGACCAGCCCTCTACGACCTCATCGATCGCCCCGGCGAACACACAAGGAAGTCCATACGTGGCCAACATCAAGTCTCAGATCAAGCGGATCGGCACCAACGAGAAGGCGCGGCTGCGCAACAAGGCCGTCAAGTCGGAGCT